>CAMAWZ010000061.1 GCA_945861995.1 Pseudorhodobacter antarcticus | reverse complement strand
CCAGAGGCGTTTTTGCGCCTGCCCATCGCCCACCGCGCCCTGCACAACCGCGCGCAGGGGCGGATTGAAAATTCGACCGCCGCGATTGCGGCTGCCATTGACGCAGGCTATGCCATTGAAATTGATCTGCAACTGTCCCGCGATGGCGTGGCTATGGTGTTTCATGACGAAACGCTAGATCGTCTGACGGCGCAGACAGGGCTTGTTTCGGCGCGAACTGCGGCGGAACTGATCGAAATTGGCCTGACAGGCGGGCCAGATTGCATCCCCACTTTGGCGGGGGTGCTGCGCCAAATCGCAGGCCGCGTGCCGCTGTTGATCGAGATTAAGGATCAAACAGGGGATATGAGCGATAGCGATGGGCGGCTGGAATCTGCTGTTGCGGCAGACCTTGCAGGCTATGCTGGCCCTGTCGCCCTTATGTCATTTAACCCGCACAGCGTGGCCCATATGGCGCGGCTTTGGCCCAGCATTGCGCGCGGGCTGACCACCTCGGCCTATGACGCAGCCGATTGGGCACCGCTGCCTGCCGCGATCTGCGATCATCTGCGGGGCATTCCCGATTATGACCGCACCTTGTCCAGTTTTGTCAGCCATGAGGCCGCAGATTTAGCCCGCCCGCGCGTGGGCGCGCTCCGCGCGCAGGGCGCAGATATTCTGTGTTGGACAATCAAATCCGAACAGGCCGAAGTGGCTGCGCGCAAATACGCCCAGAACATCACGTTCGAGCAATATCTTGCGCCCTTGCCTTGACGCTGGGCCGCGCTGCTGCATCTTCCTACCAGCAGAACGCGCGCCAAAGGCCACCCCGTGACCCTGACTTTTCTGGAAAATTTTGACCAAATAGATGCCGCTACATGGGATGGTATGGCGGGCAATAGCGCGGGCTTGCGTCCCATTGACCCTTTCACCACGCACCGCTTTTTGGCGGCGTTAGATACCTCTGGTTCAACGGGCGCAGGCACGGGTTGGCAAAACCGCAGCGTTATCTTGCACGATGGCACCGCCCAAGCCGCCATGCCGCTGTATGCCAAAGGCCATAGCCAAGGCGAGTATATCTTTGATCACAGTTGGGCCGATGCATTCCAGCGCGCAGGCGGGCGGTATTACCCAAAGCTTCAGGGCGCTGTTCCCTTTACCCCCGCCACGGGCCGCCGCTTTTTGGGGCCTGACCAAATGCGCAGACCCTTGGTTGACGCAGCAATTGATTTGGCCGAAGGCAACGGGCTGTCATCGCTGCACATCACCTTTTGCACTGAAGATGAGGCGCAGGATTTGGCGGGCCACCGCGGCCTTTTGCACCGCATCACCCAGCAATTCCATTTTCAAAACCGTGGCTATGGCACATTTGACGATTTTCTGGCTGATCTGTCATCGCGCAAGCGTAAGAATATCCGCAAAGAACGCGAGGTCGCGGCCAGCCACGGCCTAACCATTCGCGCCCTAACGGGCAATGACATTGCGCCCGAACATTGGGACGCATTTTGGCAGTTCTACCAAGATACGGGCGCGCGCAAATGGGGCACGCCTTACCTAACCCGCCGCTTTTTCAGCGAAATTCACCGCACGATGCGCGATGATATTTTGCTGGTTCTGGCATTTGATGGGCAAACCGCCGTTGCGGGCGCGCTGAATTTTATTGGGCGCGACACCCTGTTTGGCCGCTATTGGGGGGCAATGGTGGATCTGCCCTGTTTGCATTTTGAACTGTGCTACTATCGCGCGATGGATTATGCGATTGAACACAAAATGGTGCGTGTCGAAGCGGGCGCGCAGGGCGAACATAAATTGGCGCGCGGCTATTTGCCCGTGCAGACCCATTCGCTGCACTACATCAGCGACCCGAATTTCCGTGCTGCCGTGGCGCAGTATCTCACAGCCGAACGCCGCGCTGTTGACCAAGATATAGAAATTCTTACCGCATACGGCCCGTTCCGCCGTTGCGACACACAGGAGTAAACCATGGCCCCCGCCTTAACACCCGACGAACGCACCGCGCTGCTGCCGCCGCTTTTGGCAGAGGGCTGGGCGCATGACCAAACCCGCGATGCCATCACAAAGCGTCTGAAATTCAAGAATTTCTCGCAAGCTTGGGCCGCAATGTCACGCATTGCCCTGTTGGCCGAAGTGATGGATCACCACCCAGAATGGGCCAATGTTTACAACCGCTTAGACATCACTCTGACCACGCACAGTGCGGGCGGCCTGTCAAATCTGGACATCACCCTAGCCCGCAAGATTGACCAAATTGCAGCGGAAATGAGCGCAAGCGCCACAGCCTAAAATTGATTCTTTTGTAAGGCTTGGCAGATTCGCGCTTTTATTGTATCGAATTGCGAAACAGCGGGGCAGTTGATGCTACAGCGCTTTGGCGATTGGTTCACATTCTTTGGCAGTTCGGCCAAAGACATTCAGTGCAGCGCCGACTTGGTGCAGCGCGCGGCCGAGCTTTCTGGCGGTATGCTTGCGGGCCAAGATTACGCTGCGCTTGCCGCCGCGCTTCTGCATTTGCAGCCAAAGACCATCTTTGACATTGGCACGCATTCTGGCGCGACCGCAGAATTCATGCTGTCCTTGTTGCCGCAAACGCGCGTCATCTCGCTGGAGTATTTCCCAGAGGATGACATCGATGCAGGCTTTTTTGGCCGCCCAGCGCGGCTGGCGTTCGAGCAGATTGGCGCAAAGGTCAGCGCCGAGCATCGCCCGCGCTTTACCCAAGTGATCGGCGATACGAACCTGATCGTTGCGCGCGATTTTGTGGCCCGCCACGGCGCGATGGATTTTATCTTTATCGCGGGCGAGCCGACCACTGCCGCCTTGGCGCAGAACACCGCGCTTGCGCAAAAAGTTCTGGCAAAGGGCGGCGCAATTGCGTGGCATGGCGCAAACCCAAAGCGAAAATATGCTGCGATGCGCGACTATATGGAAAACAGCCTAGACCTTAATCTTTTGGCCACCGCCGACAATTTCATCGGCGGTGTCGCAGTCTGGTCGCCTGCAATTGAGGCGCAGCTTTTGGCAAAGGCGGCTTAAGCCGCCCATTTGGCCGTTTAGATTGCAGCCAGCAGCGCCTCGCCGCCCGAAATCTCGCATTGGCCCGATTCCTCGCCGTGATGCATCACCTGCACAACCCCATCCACTGCATACAGCGCATAGCGTTTCGAGCGGTGGTTCAGCCCGATATGGGGCAGGTGCAATTCCATATCGATGGCCTTGGTAAAGCTGGTGTCGCTATCGCCAAGGAAGGTGATCCCCGCATTAGCCCCGCCCGTGCTGCCTGCCCAAGCGCCCATGACAAAGGGGTCATTGACGGATAGGCAGATAATCTCGTCCACGCCCTTGGCGTCAAAGCCCGCTTTGGTGCGGATAAAGCTGGGCACATGGGCGGTGGTGCAAGTGCCCGTATAGGCACCTGGCAGGCCGAAAATCACAACCTTGCGGCCCTTCAGCTTGGCTGCCAAATCCACTTGTTCTGGGCCATGAACGCCCATTTGCATCAGCTTTGCGTCAGGCAATTTCGCCCCTACTTGCAGTGTCATCTTGCCGCCCTTTCGCGCATGTGTTTTGTCAGTGCCAGTTATAGAGCGTGCGCCAGATAAGGCCAGAGGAGGAATGATGAGCGGCATCGTTATTGTGGGTGCGGGCCAAGCGGGGGCTGCGCTCGCCGCCAAGGCGCGGGCGCTTGGATATGATGGCAGTATCACCATGATCGGCGGCGAGCCCGCCCCCCCCTATCAGCGCCCACCCTTGTCCAAAGCCTATTTGATGGGGCAGATGGAGGCTGACCGCCTTTGGCTGCGCAGCCCTGAATTTTATACAGAAAACAAGATCACCCTTCGCTTGGGTGAGGCGGTATCAGCCATCAACCCCGCCGAAAAAACCGTGACGGTTGCAGGCAAGCCGTTGCCCTATGATCATTTGGCGCTGACCACAGGGTCAACCCCGCGCCGCCTGCCTGCCACCATTGGCGGGGCGCTGGTGGGGGTTTATACCGTGCGCAATTTGGCCGATGTCGATGCGATGAAGCCTGAATTTGTGGCAGGTCGCAGTCTGGTCATTGTGGGGGGCGGTTATATCGGGCTAGAGGCTGCCGCCGTGGCCCGCAAGCTGGGGCTTGTGGTGCATGTGATCGAGGCGGCCCCGCGCATTTTGCAGCGCGTCGCGGCCCCCGAAACATCCGCCTATATCGCGGCGATGCACCGCGCCCATGGGGTGGAAATCCATGAAGGCGCGGGGCTGGATCGCATTTTGGGCGACACCCGCGCGCAGGGCGTGCGCCTGACCGATGGGCGCGAGATTTCGGCTGATTTCATCATTGTTGGCGTGGGGGTTACGCCGAACGCCGAATTGGCGCAGGCCGCTGGCCTGACCATCGACAACGGCATTGCAACCAACGATTTTTGCCGCACGTCAGACCCCGCCATTTGGGCCGCAGGCGATTGCGCGTCTTTCCCTTATAAGGGCGGGCGCATTCGGCTGGAATCGGTTGGCAATGCGATAGATCAGGCCGAGGCTGTTGCGGCCAATATGCTGGGCGCAAATACGCCCTATCTGGCAAAGCCGTGGTTCTGGTCAGACCAATACGATTGCAAGTTGCAGATCGCGGGGCTGAATACGGGCTATGATACTATCATCACGCGCGGGCCTGACGGCGAGGCGATATCGTTCTGGTATTACCAAGGCGATACCCTGCTGGCAGTGGATGCAATGAATGATCCGCGCGGCTACATGGTTGGCAAGCGGTTGATTGAACAGGGAAAATCCCCTGCCAAGGCCGATGTGGCCAATATGGAAATCCCGATCAAAGACCTATTGAAGTGAGGATTATCGGCGGCGCATCGCGGGGGCTAAAGCTGGCCGAAGTGGGCGCTGGGGATGCAGCCGCCCACCTGCGCCCCACGTCTGACCGCGTGCGCGAGGCGATCTTTAACCTGCTGATCAACGGCGGCTATGGCAGCCCCGTGCAGGGCGCGCGCGTGCTGGATATGTTTGCAGGCACGGGGGCCTTGGGGCTAGAGGCGCTGTCGCGCGGGGCGGATCACGCGACATTTATCGAAAATGGCCGCACCGCACTGGCGCTGCTGACGCGCAACATCGCCCTGATGCGGATAGAACCCCGCACAACCCTGCTGCGCCAAGACGCGCTGCGCCCAGCGCCCCTTGGCCAGTATGATTTGGTTTTTCTAGACCCGCCCTATGGCAAACAAATGGGCGAGGCGGCCTTGCCGCCTTGGCTGGCGCACCTGACCGATGACGCGCTGATTGTATGGGAAGAAAGCACACCCCCCTCCATCCCGCAGGGCCTGGAAAGCCTAGATCAGCGTCGATATGGCGATACCTTGGTCACCATTCTGCGCAAGGCCTAGCTGAAAAACAGCCCCTTTGGCGAGGTGGTGAAAATCTCGCATCCTGTGGCGGTAACCCCGATGGAATGTTCAAACTGTGCAGATAGGGATTTATCGCGGGTGATCGCTGTCCATTCATCCGCCAGAACTTTGGTTTCTGGACGGCCCAGATTGATCATCGGTTCGATGGTGAAAAACATACCCTCTTCCAGCACAGGCCCCGTGCCCGCGCGCCCGTAATGCAGCACATTGGGCGGGGCGTGGAACACGCGGCCCAGCCCGTGGCCGCAAAAGTCGCGCACAACCGAGCAGCGGTTTTCCTCGGCAAAGGATTGGATCGCAAAGCCGATGTCGCCAAAGGTATTGCCAGGCTTTACGGCCGCAATGCCGCGCATCAAGCATTCATGGGTGACCTTGATCAGCCGCTGCGCAAAGGGTTTGGCATTGCCCGCCGTGTACATGCGCGAGCTGTCGCCAAACCATCCATCGACAATCACCGTGACGTCGATATTCAGAATGTCGCCCTCTTGGATCATATCCGATGATCGCCCCGGCACCTTACTGCCCGGAATTCCGTGACAGACCACATGGTTGACGGAAATACAGCTGGCGTGTTGATACCCGCGATAGCCGATTGTGGCCGATACTACGCCCACGCGGGCAACTTCATTGCGGATGAAATCATCCAAGGCGGCGGTGGTGACCCCCGCCACAACCATGGGGCCGACATCATCCAAAATTTGCGCGGCAATCTGCCCTGCCACGCGCATCCCTGCAAAATCCGCATCTTCATAGATACGAATACCGTCTTTTGTTACGCGGCCCCGAAGATCGTCCAACTCGCACCTCTGATTTGCGCGCAAGATAGGGGCAATGGCAGGGATTTGCCAGTGCCGCACGATTGCCCTTGCGATTATGTGATGAAACGGCACAAAGATTGCGAAGAACAGGAGCCTGACATGACCAACCCCACTGCCGCGATGCTGGTGATCGGCGACGAGATATTGTCGGGCCGCACACATGATACCAACACGCATTTTCTGGCGGGGGCACTGACGGGGCGCGGCATAAACTTGCGCGAAGTGCGGGTGGTCGCCGATGACCAAGATCCAATTGTGGCCGCAGTCAATGCGCTGCGCGCGGCACATACGCATGTGTTTACCTCGGGCGGCATTGGGCCAACGCATGATGACATCACCGCCGATGCGATTGCCGCTGCCTTTGGCATTGGCATTTCGCACCGCGCGGATGCCATGGCGCGGCTGACCGCGCATTACCAAGAAGTTGGGCACGAATTTAACGCATCGCGCCAGCGCATGGCGCGCATTCCCGATGGCGCAGTGCTGATTGATAATCCTGTTTCCACCGCGCCCGGATTTTCGATGGAAAACGTGCATGTGATGGCGGGGGTTCCTGCGATTTTTCAGGCCATGGTCGCCTCGGTTCTGCCGACATTGACGGGGGGTGCGCCGCTGCTATCAGACAGCCTGCGCGTGATGACGGGCGAGGGTGATATTGCCGCACGGTTTGGCGAAATTGCCGCGCGCTATCCCGATCTGTCGATGGGATCCTATCCCTTTGTGCGCGATGGGGCGCAGGGCTCGAATTTGGTCGTGCGTGGCACGGATGCGGGCCAAATTGCCGCCGCGATGGGGGAACTAACCGCAGACTTTGCCAAATGAATTTGGCAGATGTTGTACAGGCCACATGGCCGCCTGCCCGCAGCTTTGACATTGGCCCTTTTACGCTGCGCGATGGGGCGGGCGGGGGAAAACGCGTATCAGCAGCCAGCGTGAACGCGCCCTTTACGGATGCAGATTTGGCTGCGGCCGAAGACGCGATGCGCGCGATGGGCCAATCACCACTGTTTGCGATTTGGCCAGATAGGGGCGATTTTGGGCTGGATGCTGCCCTCTCGCAACGGGGGTATGATGTTGTGGAGCCCGTGGTTGGCTACAGCGCGGATGCCCAAGACATTATGCGCCGCAATGCGGATATTTCGCACAGCTACCCACATTGGCCACCGCTTGCCATTGCCCGCGAGGTTTGGGCGCAGGCAGGGATTGGCCCCGCGCGTCTGGCGGTTATGGCCCGCGCAACTGGCCCCAAAACCGCAATTTTGGTGCGCCACGGCGATCATCCTGCGGGAATGTGCTTTGTGGCAATCGCGGGCGAGCATGCCATGATCCACGCGCTGGAAGTGCTGCCAGATCATCGCCGCAACGGCCTTGCACAAAAGCTGATCAACCGCGCAGCGTTATGGGCTACCAGCTTGGGCGCGGCGCATCTGTCTTTGGTTGTGACCCGCGCCAACGCCCCTGCGCGCGCGCTGTACGCGCGTATGGGCATGGCAGAGGTCGGCCAGTATCACTACCGCGCGGCGGGCGCGCTATTGCAAAACGGGCATGTCTGAAAAGCGCCGCGCGAGAAAGTCGATAAAGGCGCGTACTTTGGGCTGTGTGAACCGCCCAGGGGGGTAGACGGCATAAATCCCGCTGGGATCGGCTGGTAGGTTCGGAATCGCCTCTTGCACCAAACCATCGCGCAAGGCTTCGGCGCACAGAAAATGTGGCAGATATGCAATGCCAAGTCCTGAAACGGCGGCGTTCATCAGCGATTGACCATCATTCATCGTCAGCCAGCCTGCCGAACGGATCACCCGCTTTTCGCCCGACGGCGAGGTGATTCGCCAAAAGTTGCCATGCGCTTGGTTGGAATAATGCAGCAAACGGTGCTCGTTCAAATCTTCCAACCGCATGGGGCGGCCATTTTTTTGAATATACGCCGGGCTGGCGATCAATCGGTAGACTGTTTCGGTCAGCTTGCGCGCACGCATCGAACTGTCTTCCAAATCACCAATGCGAATCGCCAAATCAAAGCCTTCGGAAATCAGTTCAACAAAGCGGTTGTTCAGCACCATATTCACGGTGACATCGGGATATTCAGACAAAAAGTCGCCCAAGATGGGTGACAGCAAATTAGATCCGAAATCGGTGGACACAGAAATGCGAAGTTGCCCCGAAGGTGCCGATTGCATCGAGGTGACCAAAGCATCCGCATCGCCCGCATCGTTCAAAACACGGCGGGCGCGGTCATAATAAGCAAGGCCAATTTCGGTGGGGCTGACACGGCGCGTTGTGCGGTTCAAAAGCCGCGCACCAAGACGCGCTTCCAGCGCCGAGACGTGTTTGGAAACAGCAGATTTAGAAATTCCCATCTTTTTGGCAGCATCTGTAAACCCGCCTTGGTCAACAACCGTAGCAAAAGCTTCCATTTCTGTGAGTCTGTCCATTGTAATCCCCAAATCGCGCGGCAGAACGTTTGTTTCGTTGTGAAGGCCATTTAGGGCATAGCTTGGGCGGGTCTGTGGCGGGGAAAGGGTCAGTTTGTGATCAATTTGGCGGGGCGGGGCAGCAGAATTGCGCTGTTTATGCACATTCTGGCAACAATCGCCGCAATACAGCCGCAAGTATTGCCAAAGGGTTAACAATCACTGTCCCATCCCGCGCAACAATACCGTATTGGATATGCGCAACAAATACGCGCGCAGCGCAGCAAGCGGCTTGCAGCGCGGGCTTTGGCCCTTTATCCCTTTTGCAACTGAACAAGGGAATCTACCATGACGATGAACACCCGTTTTGATAAATCGAAGCTTCCCTCGCGCCATGTGACCGAAGGGCCAGCCCGCGCGCCGCACCGCAGCTATTTCTATGCGATGGGTATTACCGAGGAAGAGATTCATCAGCCGTGGGTCGGCGTGGCGACCTGCTGGAACGAAGCGGCGCCGTGCAACATCTCGCTGAACCGTCAGGCGCAGATCGTCAAACACGGCGTCAAAAAGGGCGGCGGCACCCCGCGCGAATTTACCACCATCACCGTGACCGATGGTATCGCGATGGGGCATGAGGGGATGCGATCGTCCCTCGCCTCGCGCGATGCGATTGCTGATACGGTAGAGCTGACAATGCGCGGGCACTGCTATGATGCGCTGGTGGGCCTTGCAGGCTGCGATAAATCGCTGCCGGGCATGATGATGGCGATGGTGCGTCTGAACGTGCCATCGGTGTTTATTTACGGCGGATCGATTCTGCCAGGCCGCCTGAACGGCAAAGATGTAACCGTGCAGGATGTGTTCGAAGCGGTGGGCCGTCTGCAAGCGGGCGATTATTCCGAGGCAGAGCTTGCCATTTTGGAACGCGTGGCTTGCCCGTCCTCGGGGGCCTGCGGCGCGCAATACACAGCCAACACCATGGCTTGCGTGTCCGAAGCCATTGGCCTTGCGCTGCTAAATTCATCAGGCGCGCCTGCCCCGTACGAATCGCGCGATCAGTATGGCGAGGCATCGGGCGTGGCTGTGATGAACCTGATCGAAAAGAACATCCGCGCGCGCGATATTGTCACGCGCAAGTCACTAGAAAATGCCGCCCGCGTGGTGGCTTGCACGGGTGGTTCTACCAACGCTGCCCTGCATTTGCCCGCGATTGCCCACGAGGCGGGGATTGATTTTGATCTGTTCGACGTGACCGACATCATGCGCGACACGCCCTATTTCGTCGATCTGCGGCCCGGCGGTAAGTACGTGGCCAAAGACCTGTACGAAGTGGGCGGCGTTCCAATCGTGCTGAAAGAATTGAAAAAA
>CAMAWZ010000060.1 GCA_945861995.1 Pseudorhodobacter antarcticus | reverse complement strand
GACCATCAAATCCGCGCGGCGTAATTCGGCGGCGCGGGCGTTTTTGACCCCTGCCAAGGGGCGCAAGAATCTGCACGTCATCACCCGTGCACAGGTCACCCGTGTGCTGCTGGAAGGTCGCCGCGCCGTGGGGGTGGAATATGTGCAAGGCGGGCAAACCCGCCAATTGCGCTGCAACGCCGAAGTGATTTTATCTGGCGGGGCCATCAACAGCCCGCAGCTTTTGCAGCTGTCTGGCATTGGCAAGGGCGCAGATTTGGCCGCCCTAGGCCTGCCCGTGGTGCACGATAACCCCAATGTCGGTGACCACCTGTCAGACCATCAGGGGCTGAATTACACGTGGGAGATGACTGTACCCACCTATAACGCCGTTTTGCGCCCGTGGTGGGGCAAGGCGATGGTTGGCGCGCAATATCTGCTGACAGGCGGCGGGCCGCTGGCCAAATCCATCAACCACGCTGGCGGGTTTTTCCGCACAAAGCCCGATTTAGACCGCCCCAATATGCAGCTGTATTTTCAGGCCTTTTCAACCCTGCTGCCAAAGGCGGGCGAGCGTCCCTTGCTGACCCCCGATCCGTTCAACGGGTTGTCCATTGGCCTGTCAAACTGCCGCACCACCTCGCGCGGGCATATTCGGCTGTCCTCAAACGACCCAACGGCGCACCCGATTATCACCGCCAATGCCTATTCCACCGATCACGACGTGACCGAAATGCTAGATGCAGTGAAATTTCTGCGCAAAATCGCAGCGCAGCAGCCGATGGCGGGCCTGATCAAGGCCGAACTTCGGCCCGGCCCAGAGGTGACGCGCGACGAAGACGTCATCGCAGATTTTCGCCAGCGGTCGGGCACGGTCTATCATCCGTCCTGCACCGCGCGCATGGGCGATGATGCTGCCACATCGGTGGTGGATGCCCGCCTGCGCGTGCATGGGGTGCAGGGTCTGCGCGTCATCGACGCGTCGGCCTTTCCAAACCTGATTGCAGGAAACACCAACGCCCCGTCCATGATGATCGGCTGGCGCGGGGCCGAGTTGATTTTGCAGGATGCCAAGGCGCGCTAGAGATTTAGTCCCCCAATTTCGCATGCACTTCGGCCAAATCCACCTGACCAACCGGCATTTTATTGGCGGGGTTTTCAAAATCGTATTTGAACAGTTGGAAATCGCGTTTGTAGATTTCCCACATCAGATGCATTGACAGATCGTCAAAGTAATCTTCCACGGGGTGCAGTCGCTTTGGCCCGTGCCCTTCACTTTCGTTAAAGCGCGGAATTTTGGCCAGATCGATAGGATGCTCTTGCGTGGTTTTGTCTAAAACCACCTGCATGCCTTCGTTAAATTTTTCAGTAAAGAAAATATGGTCGTAACGCCCGCCATTTACCACAAAGGTGGACACATGGCCCGCCATCGCTGACCAATGAATATCGGGGTCCATCGGTTTGCGAAAGCGGATGGTATCGCGCACAAACAAAAGGAAACGGCGAAAGCTGGCGATCTGGTCAAACTCGCCTTTGCCATCATCGCCGCCCACCTGCACGCCGTATTTGGCAATCAGCAGCGGCACAAGGTTGCCGCGATAGCGCTTGCCATTGCGCTGAATGCCGCAAATCTTATCGAAAAAGCTGGACAAAACCCGCGTGTACGGGTTGCGCACGCACGTAAAGGCAAACGAGGCGTGCGTTTGTGCGTTTTTTTCAATCAGGGGCTGGCTGGCCTCCATCGACCATTTATGCATCCCGTCTTGGGCGTCGTGGATGTCACCATCAAAAAAGCGCCCGTTGTCAGAGTAATACATGATCTGCCCAATGGTCGAGCAGGCGCATTTGGGCACCACGCGGTGGACCATGCTTTCAGAGGTGGTCATCCATGTTCCAGGGAAAGGCATTGTTGACTCCGATATAGGCAAACTGATGTATACGCACGGCCTTGTGTATAAATCGCAAAGAAGCTCTGTCTTTTCAATGCGCTTTGGCGCTATTTTGGAAACAATCGACGTAAACATCAGGTAAACAGGCCAAAATGGCGCGAATCGCATATATTCTTTTGTGTCACAAAGACCCCGCGGGCATCATCGCGCAGGCCCAGCGGCTGATCGATGCGGGCGATTTTGTCGCCATCCATTTTGACGGGCGGGCTAAGGCAAGCGATTACGCCCAGATCACTGCCGTCCTAAAGGGCAACTCGAATGTTGTCTTTACCAAACGCCGCATCAAATGCGGTTGGGGTGAATGGAGCCTTGTCGAAGCCACGCTAGAGGCTGTGAAAGCCGCCGAACACCATTTTCCCAGCGCCAGCCATTTCTATATGCTGTCGGGCGATTGTATGCCCATCAAATCGGCCCACCATGTGCACGAATTTCTAGACCGCGAGGATGTAGATTACATTGAAAGCTTTGACTTTTTCGCATCCGATTGGATCAAGGTCGGGCTCAAGGAAGACCGGCTGATCTACCGCCACTGGTTTAACGAGCGCACTCATAAACCGCTGTTCTATGCCTCGATGAACCTGCAGAAACGTCTTGGATTACAGCGCGACATTCCTGCCGATATTGCCATGCAAATTGGCAGCCAATGGTGGTGCCTGCGGCGGCGCACGATTGAATGGCTGTTGGATTTCATCAAAAAGCGCCGCGATGTGATGCGGTTTTTTCGCACCACGTGGATTCCTGACGAGACGTTCTTTCAAACGCTTGTCCGCCATCTTGTCCCCGACCACGAGGTGCGCACCCGTACGCTGACCTTCTTGTTGTTTACCGATTACGGCATGCCAGTGGTCTTTTATAACGACCACTATGATTTGCTTTTGTCCCAAGACTATCTGTTTGCGCGCAAAATCAGCCCAATGGCCAGCGATTTGAAGGCCCGCCTTGGCGCACTTTACAGAAATGACCAGCAAAGCTTTGCCATCTCGAACGAAGGCAAGTCCCTGTTTCGGTTTCTGACAGCGCGGGGCCGTATTGGCCGCCGCTTTGCGCCGCGTTTTTGGGAAATCGATCAAAGCCTTGGACGCGATTATAGCCTGATGATCGTCACATGCAAAAAGTGGCATATCGCCAAACGGCTTTTGGGACGCATTCGCATCGCAACGCCAATCCCTGCGATTGAATATCTTTTTAACGAAGCCTCGACCGAATTGCCCGATTTGGGCGGCATCCAGACCACGCTGGACAAACGCACCCGTCACCGCCGTGCCTTGGTGCAAATGCTGTTTGCAAATTGGCACAGCGATAAGTTGGTGATCTGCATCGATCCCGCCAATATTGACCTGATCAAAGATTTCTACAGCGATGCGGGCACAACGCGGCTTTTGGAAATTGAATGTGAATTTTCGGATGACTATCTGGTTGGCCACGCCAAACGCGTTGGCCTTGCCACAGATAGAACGCCCAAAGAAACACTGGCACGCCTGCTTCCAACCATTCGCTATGATGTGCGCTTTGAATCTGACCAGATCAAAGAGGTTGGGTTTGATCAACATCACAAATTGCGACAAACTGGCCGCGCGGACGAAAACGCCCGCGCCTTGGCGGCGTTTTTGGACGTAGACTTTGAAACCAGCCGCGAGATATTGGCGCTGGATCACTTATTTTTGGACTGAAAATGCAAAAACCTTATGACGCACAGAACATCTTCGCCCGCATCTTGCGCGGTGAAATTCCCAATAAAAACGTGCTGGAGACTGACCACAGCCTTGTGTTTCACGACATTAACCCAGCAGCCCCCGTGCATGTTTTGGCCATTCCCAAAGGCGCCTATGTGGATTTTTCCGATTTTGCCGCCAATGCGAGCGCGGCGGAAATTGTGGATTTCCACCGCGCCTGTGCATCGGTTTGCGATATGCTGGGGCTAGAGGCGGGCGGCTATCGCTGTATCACCAATGCAGGCGCGGATGGGATGCAAGAAGTGCCGCATTACCATTTGCACATCATCGGCGGGCGCGCGTTGGGGCGGCTTGTCGATCCTGCTTAAAGCAAGTTTGCGGATACGTGCGGGCTCGCGCAGGTATTTGGGCCAAAGTGAAAGGGCGGGGTTCACGCGCTAGCGGCGAAAGGGTTTGGGCCGCAGCCCTTGCGCCGCGCTGGCTATCACATCCGCAATGCGCGCGGCGCGGGTGGGGGCGGTTTTCGCGGTTTTGATCCACTCCAGCGTGCCGCGTTTGACGGATTTTGGATAGGCGTCAAACGCGGGGCGCGCATCCCCTAAGGCTGCGATCAGATCATCAGGGGCGATCAGCGCATCGACATCGTTTAGAAAATCCCACATCCCATTGGCCAATGCGGCGGCAATCTTCGCCTCGCCCGCCGCAGTCATCGCGCCTGACGCGCGGGCGCGCTGGACATGCGCCTTGTTGATCGCTGACCAGCCTGATTTGGGGTTTCGCGGCGCGATCAAGATCATGCTGCGATCTGCGTCCAGCGCGCGGGTCACGCTGTCGATCCAGCCCCAGCACAGCAGTTCTTCGACTTGCGGCTCATAGGCCAGATAGTGGGGGTGGTGACGTTTGTATGTGGCCAGCCATTGGCTGGGGGCGCTGGCATGGTTGTCAGCCAGCCAAGCGCGCAAGTCGGCGCGTGCGGCGATGGTTAGGATGGGCGTATCGGCGGCGGCAGGCATATCAATGCGCCGCCGCCCAGTTTGGCCCCTGCCCCGCCTCGACGATCAAATCCACATCCATCTGTACAGCGGGGGCGCTTGCGGTTTGCATGATGTTTTTGGCAATGGCCGTCAGATCGGCGGCGGCGCTTTCCTCGACTTCGAACAAAAGTTCATCGTGCACTTGCAGCAGCATCTTTGCGGGCAGATGGGCAATCGCCCCGTCCATCCGCACCATCGCGCGGCGGATCACATCGGCCGCGGTACCTTGGATGGGCGCGTTGATGGCGGCGCGCTTGGCAAAGCCTGCGGCTGGCCCTTTGGCATTAATCTCGGGCGTGTGGATTTTGCGGCCAAACAGGGTTTGCACAAAACCGTTTTCCTGCGCGAATTTCACGGTTTCGGTCATGTATTCTTTGATGCCGGGGAAACGTTCAAAATAGCGGTCGATGAATCCCTGCGCCTCGGCCCGCGGGATGCGCAGATTGCGGGCAAGGCCAAAGCCTGAAATGCCGTAAATCACCCCGAAGTTGATCGCCTTGGCACGGCGGCGGATATCGGGTGTCATTTGGTCCAGCGGCACGCCGAACATTTCCGACGCGGTCATCGCATGAATATCGATGCCCTGCGCAAATGCGGCCTTTAGGGCGGGCAGGTTTGCCATATGCGCCAGAATGCGCAGTTCGATCTGGCTGTAATCAAGGCTGACCAGAACCTTCCCCTTGGGGGCCACAAAGGCCTCGCGAATGCGGCGGCCTTCTTCGCTGCGGATCGGAATGTTTTGCAGGTTCGGGTCGGTTGAGGCAAGCCGCCCCGTAATCGCCCCTGAAATGGAATAGCTGGTATGCACGCGCCCAGTTTCGGGATTGATATGGTCTTGCAGGGCGTCGGTATAGGTGGATTTCAGTTTGGCAAGCTGCCGCCAATCCAGCACTAGCCCTGGCAATTTATGCTCGGTCGCCAAATCTTCCAAAATATCCGCGCCTGTGCCGTATGCCCCCGTTTTGCCTTTCTCGCCGCCCGGTAGGCCCAGCTTATCAAACAGAATTTCGCCCAGTTGTTTGGGCGATCCTACGTTAAACGGCTGGCCTGCTGCGGTTTGGATTTCATCTTCCAGCTGCGCCATTTTCTGCGCAAAGGCGTTCGACATCCGCGAAAGCGTGTCGCGGTTCACTTCGATTCCCGTCATTTCCATGCGGGCCAAAACGGGCACCAACGGGCGCTCTAGGGTCTCGTAAACGCGGGTCACGCGCGCGCGGTGCAACTGCGGTTTGAACATGGCCCACAGGCGCAGGGTAACATCGGCATCTTCGGCGGCGTATTTGACCGCCGTATCAATCGCCACGCGGTCAAAAGTGATCTGCGATTTGCCGCTGCCGATCAGGTCTTTGATCGGGATCGGGTTATGTCCCAGATATTTTTCTGACAGCGCATCCATGCCATGCCCGTTCAGCCCCGCCTGCATGGCATAGGACATCAGCATCGTGTCATCAAAGGGGGCAATCTCTATCCCGTGGCGGGCAAAGATTTTCCAATCGTATTTCATATTCTGCCCGATTTTCATCACCGATGGGTCGGTCAAAACGGGCTTTAACGCGGCCAATACGTCGTTGATGGGCAGCTGCCCCGCCGCCAGATCATTCCCGCCAAACAGATCATTTCCCCCCACCTTATGGCCCAGCGGAATATAAGCGGCGCGGCCTGCATGGACGCACAGCGAAATGCCCACAAGTTCCGCGCGCATCTCATCAAGGCTGGTGGTTTCGGTATCCACCGCCACATGGCCAATGGCGTGGATGTCGGCAATCCATCTGGCCAACTGCGCCATTGTGGTGATCGCTTCATAGGCGGCATGGTCAAAGGGCAGCTGATCTGCCTGCGCCGCGGCTTCCTCATGCGCGCCCACCACCTGATAGCCCTGCGCGGGCGCAATTGCGGGCGCCTCGACCCCCAGCTTTTCGGCCACACGGCGGGTTAGGGTGTTAAACTCCATCTCGCGCAGAAAACCCATGATCGTGTCTGGGTCGGGCTTGGTTATGGCGTAATCATCCAGATGCGGCAGGCCCTGCACGTTGGCATCAAGGCTGACCAATTGGCGCGAAATGCGGATCAGTTCGGCATTTTCGACCAAAGCCTCGCGGCGTTTGGGCTGCTTAATCTCGCCCGCGCGGGCCAAAAGCGCATCCAAATCGCCGTATTCGTTAATCAGCAAGGCGGCGGTTTTCAGGCCGATCCCGGGCGCGCCGGGCACGTTATCGACCGAATCGCCCGCCAGCGCCTGCACATCAACGACGCGGTTTGGGGCCACGCCAAACTTTTCCGCGACATCCTCTAGTGTGAGGCGTTTGTTTTTCATCGGGTCAAGCATATCAATGCCATCACCCATCAGTTGCATCAGGTCTTTGTCCGATGAGATGATCGTCGCCGTCCCCCCTGCCTCGCGGGCTAGGCGGGCATAGGTGGCGATAATGTCATCTGCCTCAAACCCCTCAATTTCGATGCAAGGCACGTTGAACGCGCGGCTGGCTGTGCGCGTAAAGGCGAACTGCGGGCGCAGGTCTTCGGGCAACTCGGGGCGGTTAGCCTTATAGGCGGGGTAGATCGTGTTGCGAAAGGTTTTGCTGCCTGCATCGAAGATCACCGCCAGATGGGTCGGGGCATTTTCGCGGCGCGTGGCGATAATTTCGCCCCACAAAAGGTTACAAAAACCCGCCACCGCGCCCACAGGCAGACCATCAGATTTGCGCGTGAGGGGGGGCAGCGCGTGATAGGCGCGAAATATAAAGGCCGATCCGTCGATCAGATGCAGATGACTGCCTTTGCCGAATGTCATGATATTTCCCCCGCCCGTAATGACGCGACATTGCCACGATGCGCGCGCTAATGCCAGCGGGTGGTAGAGGGTGTTTGACACCCCCGCGCGGCGCGCCTGCGCTTAGGCTGGTAGGCGGGGGTTTCACACCCCCGCACCCCCGTGGGATATTTGTGAAAAAGAGAAGAGGTAGGGCGGGCGGCGTTAGTGATCATCCCCTGCATGATCGCGGTCGATGCGGAAGATTTTGTCGCAATAGCCGCAGACCGCCTCGCCGCTGTCTTGCGGGATCGATAGCCAGACGCGCGGGTGGCCTAATGCCCCTTCGCCGCCGTCACAGGCGACTTTCCATGTGGTGACAATCGCCACGTCTTGCGGGGCGGTATTCATTGGTGCAGGGGCGGATTTTTTGGCGGCTTTGCTCATGTCTTATCCCTTTGCGGCTGGCGGTTTTTTACTGCGCCGCAGGGGTAAGGGCAAGCGCGAATAAAGGTTTACGCCCGCGCGGCCGCGTTCTGGTCGATCAGATAGCGCTGCGACAGTGGGATCGCTGCCGCGCCGAGTGATCGCGCTTCGGCCCCGACGGTGCCCTCGCGGATCGCGGGCGGGGTGATGCCCGACAGGTCTAGCGCGGCCAGCGCAATTTGCGTGCGGCGGGTCAGTTCGGCGCGCACATCGGTGGGCATCCAGCCGTCAATCAGCACCGCTTCGATTTCCAAGAGAGTGGCGGCGGTTAGCGCGGCCCATGCCAGCCCTTCGGCGGCCTGATCCAGCCACGCCGACAAGATCGCGGGCGAGACGCGCCACTGTGCGTGCTGTTCCCACAGATGGGCGCTGTCTTCGCCCGCCGCCTCGATTGCATCGGCCAGTTTCGACATCGATGCCGTATCCAGCAGGCGGCGCATATCGCCGCCGGCACTGGGAACGGGCATAGGACCAACGCCCGCCGCATTGCCCGTGCGGCCCAGCATCAATTGGCCGTTCAGCACCAGCCCGCCGCCGATGAAATAGCCCAGATAGAAATACAGAAAATCGCGCGGGCGATCCCCTGTGCCAAAGACCAATTCCGCCCCGCAGGCTGATGTGGCATCGTTTTGCACGTAAACAGGAATGCCCGTGGCGCTTGCCAATTCGGCCTGAATGTCGCGCGCGCGCCATGCGTCCATTTCGGCTTGTGGTGCGCCGATCAGTTGCACCCAAGACCACAGTTGAAACGGCATCGCCACCCCAAGACCCGAAATGCGCGCGCTGTGCCCGGCGGGCAGCGCACGTTCTAGCGCGGGCATGGCGCTGCGCACAAAGTCCACCACGCCATCAGGGGTGGGATAGCGATACACTTTGCGCCGCGCCGCACGCACCTTCCCTGCAAAATCCACCAGCGTTAAATCGACAGAGCGGCGGCCAATTTTCAGCCCCAGAAAATAAGCCCCATCTGCCGCCAAAAACATTGGCACCGAAGGTTGGCCGATTCGCCCCCGATTAGGCGCGCCGCGTTCCAAAAGCCCGTCTTGTTCCAGACCGCGCATAATGACCGAAACAGTCTGCGCCGATAGGCCCGTGATGCGCGCGATGTCAGATTTTGAAAGCCCACCTTGCGCGCGCACCAATGACAGCACCAGCCGTTCGTTATGATCGCGCATCCCCGATTGGTTAGACCCGCGCAGACCAAGATCTTCGGCGGTTTGCTTGTCTTGGGGAAGGTCGGCGTCGATCATCTGGTTTGCGCTTTAGGTGGGGGCGGTCAGCGCAGCCTTGCGCAAAATGACATTGGCGTACAGCGCCGATTCCGACGTGGCCACAATGGCATAGGCCGCTTTTATGCGCGGATACAGCGCATCCCCTGCCAGAGGTGTCAGGGTAAAGCTTTGCCCGCACCCTGCGCAGAGCGCATCGATCTCGGCGTGAATGGCACCCTTTTGCGCGGGGTCATTCATTAAGGATGCCCGCCCCGCCGCCTCGATGGGCAGCACAGACAGCACCGCGCGCAGCATCGGCAGCAACATAATGCCATCAGCCCTGATCAGGCGGCGCGCATGTTCTGCGGCAGGATAATTGCCATCTACCAGCGCGATTTCATCGCCATGCCCCATTGCCCGCAACGTATGCAGCAGGTCTGGGCCCAAAAGGGGCGATATTCCGATCAGCATGATCCCTGCCTATACAATGCACAATTACACCGCAACCTGCGCAGGGAATGTGCATCTGTCAATACTAAATCAATCTGATTTATTTATCTTGACGAAGGCCCGCGAATCGGATTGTCTGCACGCACCGCCCGACACGTTGTCTGGGCGCGTCGCATTCAAATGGGGCGCTTTGCCCTGATCCTTGGGAGGACCACCGAATGAAACTTAAGACCCTTGCCCTGTCCAGCGTTGCAGCTTTTGCAGTGATGGCTGGCGGCGCTTCGGCAGCCGATCTGGCTTGCCTGATCACCAAAAACAACACTAACCCCTTCTTCGTAAAAATGAAAGAAGGCGCTGAGGCTGCTGCAACCGCCGCTGGCCTTGATTTCCAAGCTTACGCTGGTGAAAAAGACGGCGACGCTGCACCGCAAATCACCGCGATTGAGAACTGCGTTGCCGCTGGCGCAAAAGGTATCCTGATCACCCCTTCGAACGATTCCGTCGGCCCAGCGCTGAAAGATGCCCGCGCCGCTGGCATTTTGGTTATCGCACTGGACACCCCTTTGGCTGACACCGAAGCACAAGACATCACCTTTGCAACCGACAACTTTGAAGCTGGTTTGCTAATTGGCAAATGGGCTGCTGCAACCTTGGGCGCAGAGGCTGCAAACGCCAAAATCGCAATGCT
>CAMAWZ010000059.1 GCA_945861995.1 Pseudorhodobacter antarcticus | reverse complement strand
TTGACTGGTGCGATGCTTTCGGATGCCTTCCGCAAGCCGTTGCGGCAGCTCTTAGATGCCTTCGCGCCGCTGGACGCTGAAAAGCAACAGTTTGAACCCGCCTTTCTTATTGACGAGGCGGTTGATGAACCTGTGACGGCCTTGATCCTTGCCCAACAGGAACAATCCCGCTTGGTAGGGTTGTTGCCCTACGCCCTATCGCCGCTTCGTACAGATCAGGCAGAGACAGCGCCACAACTTGAAAACAATGAACGCCGAGCCTTATCAGAGGCGTTGATCACAGAAATTGAAAATTTTATCAGCGAGGCAATCAATCGCCACCCGAAAAATTCCGATTTAAGTGGCCTTTTGCTATTGCAACGCTCTAACAACCACATCCTGCCCCTTATCGACGCGCTGCATGGCTATGTACGAGAGTTAAGTACGCTCAAGAAACCTGAGCCACATGAACAGATCATGTGCGGTTCCATGACAGAATCGTTGCATTTTCTGCTGGGTTTGGTCGCGGATCAGGCCAAGGGCGAGGATATCGGAGGCGACATGCTGAAAGGTTTGACCAGCGACCGCAGTACGGTCATGACGCGCTTTAGAAACGAGATAGTCGCAAGCGGCACCCAATCTAACGCCAACCGCGAGGCCTTGTTCGTGGCGACTGGCCTATTCGAGCGGATGGTTTGGCTGGTGCGGCAACTTTCAAACGACCTTGACCTTGCTAGATCCGAGCTGGCGGCCAAATCACCATAGCATTTCGCTTGGATTAGGTTGAATTACCGCTCATCCTACCTGAATAGCCTCTAGTTTAGACGCCTTGCTGTTTCATTTTCCGCTGCTGTTGGAAGGCGATAGGTGACAGCATGCCATTACTAACGTGCTTGCGCTGCGGGTTGTAGAAGAATTCGATGTAGTCGAACACGTCTTGGCGGGCTTCTTCTTGTAACCAATCTGGGCCCTTTTGCCCGCCAGACGGGCCAAGCGCCAAGCCCGGTTGGGGCTGATGTCCTCGCCAAGATCGCACAGATCGTCATGCAGCTTGCGGTATCCGTAGACCTCGCCATTTTCCTCCCAAGCTGTCTTGATAAGCTCGGTCTGCCGCTGATCCTCCAGCGCCCGTTGGGAAAGGGGTTCGCGCAGCCATGCAAAAAAACCGCTCGGATGAAGCAGCAGCATTCGGCACATGGCCCTGACTGCAAAGATCAGTAGGTTCTCAGCAATGAAGGCATACCTTACCCGTTGCCCGGCAGAGCACGTTTACATGCGCGAAAGGGGGGATTGCCTGGCGAAGTATGCGGTAGGCTTTTCTAAGATGTCCCACTCCTCGGTGACCCTAACAAGATCGCGTTTGAGGCGACGAATCTCATCAGCCTGAGCATCGACCTCCTTAATCACCTTCGCTGGACGCGTAACCTGCTTCTGCCAAGTGTAGATCGATTTGGTGCTGATACCAAGCCGTTCAGCCACCTCGCGCAAGGGGTAACCCCGATCTTCGACTTGGGCCACCTCATCGGGCTTGAACTCGCCTGTGAATTTAGCCCCGGACATCTCGTCTTCCTTGCTTCTAAAGTTTCCAAGCAGGGCGTTTAAAAACATCGGGGCTATTCGGAAAAGACTGAGCGCCACAAAATAACGGGCCGTGCCGAAAGGTGCGGCCTAGGTTATGCTTTCCAGCCGTTCTTTGGACATATCGCCCGGAACAAGCGTTATTGGCACTGGCAGGCTGCCAGAGGCGCGCGAAAGCTGCGATACCAACGGGCCAGGGCCCGTTTTTTCTGTGCCCGCCCCCAGAACCAAAACGCCAACATCAGGGTCTTCGCGCACTTGGGCCAAGATTTCGGTGACGGGGTCGCCTTCACGGATGACCAGTTCGGGGTTCACGCCCTGTTTGTCGCGCATCCATTTGGCGAACACGTCGAAGTGCACTTCGATTCGCTCGCGCGCCTCGGCGCGCATCAGGTCGGCCACGCCCATCCAATGCTGAAACTCTTCGGGCGGGATCACGGACAGCACCTGTACCCCGCCCCCCGTTTTGGCCGCGCGCATTGCGGCAAAGCGCATGGCGTTAAGGCATTCACGGCTTTCGTCCAGAACAACCAGAAACTTCCGCATCTTGCGTTCTCCTTTGGTGCAATCATGGCGGGGCGGGGCGGGATTGGCAAGCGAAACCCAAAAAGAAAGCCCGCGCCGAGGGGAAGGGCGCGGGCGGCCAAAGTGTCGCATCATGGCCAGTATAGGACAGGTGAGTGCAAGTTAACCCTAAGTTGTGACGGGTGTGTGACGAAGGGGGCGCGCGCTTGCCCCGCGAAAAAGGTTCCGTGGATCTTTTTCCGCCTAGAGCGCCCACGCACGCCAGCGCGGGCGGCAAGCGCAGGGTGCGTGCAGCCGCTAACTCTTCGAGACTAAACCACCCGCGACCTAATCATCCCCACAATATCGTAAACCTCATCCACAATCGGGCGGGCAATCGCGTCGGCCCGTGCCGCGCCCTGCCCGATGATGCGGTCAATTTCGGCGGGGTCTTGCATCAGGCGGGTCATCTCAAGCGTGATCGGTTCCAGTTTGGCCACGGCCAGATCGGCGAGGGCGGGTTTGAAGGTGCCGAATTGGGCGCCTGCGTAGTCGGTCATCACCTGCGCCGCCGTCATGTCTGAAAGGGCGGCATAGATGTTGACAAGGTTGCGCGCTTCGGGGCGATCTTTTAGCCCGTCCAAAGTATCGGGTAGCGGTTCGCTATCCGTCTTGGCCTTGCGGATTTTCTTGGAAATCGTGTCGGCATCATCGGTTAGGTTGATGCGCGACTGGTCGGATGGGTCGGATTTGGACATTTTCATCGTGCCATCACGCAGGCTCATCACGCGCGTTGCGGCCCCTTCGATAACGGGTTCGACCACGGGAAAAAAATTCACGCCATAGTCATTGTTGAACTTGATCGCGATGTCGCGGCACAGTTCTAGATGCTGTTTTTGATCCTCGCCCACGGGAACGTGGGTGGCTTTATAGGCCAGAATATCGGCGGCCATCAGGGCGGGATAGGCGAACAGGCCTAAGGATACATTTTCCGAATTCTTGCCCGCCTTGTCCTTGAACTGGGTCATGCGCGACATCCAGCCCATGCGCGCGACGCAGTTGAAAATCCAGCCCAGTTCGGCGTGGGCGGTGACTTGGGACTGATTGAACAGGATGGATCGCGCAGGATCAATCCCCGCCGCGATAAAGCCCGCAGCCGCCTCGCGCGTGGCATGGCGCAGTTTGGCGGGGTCTTGCCAGACGGTGATCGCGTGCATATCGACAAGGCAATAGATCGTTTCGATCCCCTCATCCTGCTTTTGCACAAAGCGTTTCAGCGCGCCAAGATAGTTGCCCAAGGTTAGCCCGCCCGAAGGTTGGATGCCCGAAAAGATGCGCGCAGGAAATTGGGGGGCGGTGGGCGCGGGGGCTAAAGACATGGGGCGGTTCCTCTGGATTATCTGCGGGCATAGGCTTATCGGCGGGTAGATGTTTCGTCAATGAAGGCAAGGCCCATGAACAGACCTAATCCCGCGCAGATGGAATCGCCGATTAACCCGCTGCCGTGGGTGGTTTGGGCGATGGTGCTGCCGATGGTCGCACTAGAGGCGGTGTTGAGCGCCGCCGAGGCAGGGCTGGTGGGCGGCGCGCAGGGCATTGGTTGGCGGGTGGCCGCGCTGGAGCAGTACGCGGTTTGGCCTGCCTATTGGCGGCAAGAATGGCAGGCGGGCAGTTTGGATTTGGAACTGCTGGGCCGATTTGTGAGCTATCCGTTTTTGCACATTAACCCGACCCATGCGATTTTTGCGGTGGTGATCTTGCTGGCTATGGGCAAGTTTGTGGGCGACGTGTTTCGCCCCGCCTCCACCGCGCTTGTTTACTTTGCGTCGGGGGCTGTGGGCGCGGTTGTCTATGCCAGCGTTCCCGCCATCGAAGCGCCGCTGATGGGGGCTTATCCGGGCGATTACGGGCTGATCGGGGCGTTCACGTTTCTGATCTGGGTGCGGCTTGCGGGCACGGGGTTAAACCAGCTGCGCGCCTTTAGCATGATTGGGTTTTTGCTGGCGGTGCAGCTGCTGTTTGGCCTGCTGTTTGGCGGTGGCTATGAATGGGTGGCTGATATTTCCGCCTTTGTCGCGGGGTTTTTGCTGTCTTTCATCGCATCCCCTGGCGGGTTTGCGCGTGCCTTGGCGCGGGTGCGCCAGCGAGATTTTTAACCGCGCTTTAGGCTGCGAAAATCCGACAGTTTGAATGCGCCAATCGCCGCCCCACTGCCGAAATAGGACAGCGCGCCAAGTGCAATCAGCCCCGCCAGCGCGATGTATCGCCAGCCCGTCTGGTAAAGCCAAGGCTCGATGGCCCATGCCACCCCATACAGCACCGCCCCCATGATGGCACTTGCGCCGATAATGCGCGGCAGGCGCTGCTTGGACCTCGCATCCAGCCGCACTGCGCTGCCCATGCCCCGCGCGCCCCAGATCAATTGGGCCAGCATGATCCAAGCGGCAAGTGTCGTGGCCAAAGCGGCGGCGGCAAAGCCGATATAGGGCATCAGCCCCACGGCCAGCGCGGCATTGACCACCATCGCCATCAGCGCAAACAAAAACGGGCGGCGGGTGTCTTCGCGGGCGTAATACAAAGGCTGCCAGACCTTTTGCAGCACAAAGGCAGGCAGGCCCGCGCCGTAAATAGCCAGCGCCAGCGCCGTGGCGGTGGTATCGGCGGGCCCAAAGGCCCCGCGCTGATAGAGCACGAAGGTCAAGGCGTGGGCGAGAACAACCAGCGCCACGGCGGCGGGCAGGGTTAGCGCCAGTGCAAACTCTAAGGATCGGTTCAGGCTGGATTGCGCGCCTGCCTCATCCCCCGCGCGCAAACGGCGCGCCAGATCGGGCAGCAGCACCGTGCCCACGGCAATGCCCACCACGCCAAGCGGCAGTTGATACAGACGGTCGGCATAGACCAGCCACGAAATAGCCCCTTCGGTAAAACTGGCCACTTGGCGGCCCACCAAAAGGTTAATCTGCACCACGCCCCCTGCCAGAACGGCAGGGCCTGCGATGATCAGCAAATGCTTTAAATCGGGTGTCCAGCGGGGCCAGTGCAGGCGGGCGCGAAAACCAATGCGGTGCGCGGCCACCCAAGTAAAGGCCAGTTGCGCAACCCCTGTCACAGGCACAGTCCATGCCAGCGTTTGGCCCATATCCAACCCCAGCCACACCGCCAGCCCAATGGCGGCGATGAAGATCAGGTTCATCAATATCGGCACAAAGCCCGCTTCGGAAAAGCGGCCATGCGCGTTCATCACGCCCGACAAAAGAGCCACTAGCGAGATGAACAGGATATAGACAAAGGTGATGCGCCCAAAGCTGACTGCCAGATCAAAGCGCGCGTCACCCACAAACCCTGCAGCCATAGCCCAGACCAGCCACGGCATCGCCAGCGTGCCGATCAGCGTGACGATCAGCAGCACAAAGGACAGGCCCGAAAAGGCGTCCGAGGCAAAGCGCGCCGAATCCTCGCCGCCTTCTACCTTTTTGGAATACATCGGCACAAAGGCCTGATTGAACGCGCCTTCAGCAAAGAAACGGCGAAACATATTGGGCAGCGAAAAGGCGACGTTAAACGCATCTGCCGCAGCCCCCGTGCCTAAATATCCCGCCATTAGCACATCGCGTGCAAGCCCCGATCCGCGCGAGATCAGCGTCCAGCCGCCCAGAACGATGGTGTTGCGGATCAGCCCCTTACCTTGCGGCATATCCTACACCGCCCCAACCGCGCGCTGCGCGCCATCGACAATCGCTTGTCGCAGTTTCTTTTCCAGCGCCTCTTGGCGGTGCTTGGCGTGCAGTTTTAGGCCAAACATATCTTTGACATAAAACACATCCACCACCTGCGCGCCGTAGGTCGCGATCACGGCGCTGGCGATATAGATGTTGTTGGCCGCCATAGTGCGGGTCAGGTCATACAAAAGGCCGGGGCGGTCACGGGTGTCGACCTCGATAATCGTATAAATTTCCGAGCCTTCGTTGTCGAAAATGATATGAGTGGGAAAGCGGAACTCGCGGTCGCGCTTTTTCACCTTGTCACGGTCAGCCAGCGCCTCGCGCGGCATTACCTCGCCGCGCAGGGTTTTCTCGATCATGCCGCGCAGGCGGGGTAGGCGGGCAATCTCGTAAGGTTTGCCTTCGGCGTCTTGCACCCAGAACACGGCGGTCGCGTAGCCGTCTTTCGATGTATAGGTGCGCGCATCGACCACGTTCGCCCCCACCAGCGCAAGAGCGCCCGCAAGGCGGCTGAAGATACCCGGATGGTCGGCAAGGGCAAAACAGGCGCGGGTGGCATCGCGCGTGGGTTCGGGATGCAGATCGATGCGAATTTCATCGTCGTTTATCCCGTGCAAAAGCTGCGCAAAGGCCAGTTGTGTATCAGTGGACAGGCCCTGCCAATAGGGGGCGTAATGGCGGGCAAGTTCGGCAGAAATATCGCCCGCGTCCCAGCCTGAAAGTTTGCCGCGCAACGCCTCTTTCGAGGCATCTTCGCGCAGATGGCGGCTGGCCGATTCCAGCCCGCTTTCCAGCGCATCTGCGGTTTGCGAATAAAGCTGGCGCAGAAGCATCGCCTTCCAATTGTTCCACGTGGTTGGCCCCACGCCGCGAATATCGCAGACAGTCAGCACCGTCAGCAGATCCAGGCGTGCTTTGCTTTCCACCGCCTTGGCAAAATCGCGCACGGTGCGCGGATCGCCAATATCGCGCTTTTGCGCCATGTCAGACATCAGCAGATGATAGCGCACCAGCCATTCGACGGTTTCACATTCCTCAACGCTCAGCCCAAGGCGGGGCGCAATACGGCGGGCCAATTGTGCGCCGATGATGGAATGATCTTCGGGGCGGCCTTTGCCAATATCGTGCAAAAGCAAGGCAATATAAATGATACGGCGGTTGATGCCATCTTTCAAAATACCCGAGGCCACGGGCAGTTCTTCGACCAATTCGCCGCGCTCGATTTGGGCCAAGACGGAAACAGTTTGGATGATATGTTCGTCCACCGTGTAGTGGTGGTAGACGTTGAATTGCATCATCGCCACGATGTTTTCAAATTCGAGGATAAAGGCAGCCAGCACGCCAAGTTCGTTCATTCGCCGCAGGGCGCGTTCGGGATTGCCGTGTTCCAGCATTAAATCTAGAAAAATGCGCACGGCTTCGGGGTTGTCGCGCAAATCATCGTCGATTAGGTGCAGGTTATTGGCAATCAGGCGCATGACATTGGGGTGCAGCAAATAGCCCGACCGCAGCGCCTCTTCAAACACTTTGATCAGGTTCAACGGGTCACTCAGAAAGGCATCGCTGCTGGCGCAATCGATACGGCCCTGCACCAGCTTATAGCCCGCAGCAACCTTTTTGCGGTTGAAAAATCCCAAAAGGCGGGCTTCGGGTTTGGCGTGCCGCGCCTCTAGTTCGGCCAAAAAGATGCGGGTCAATTCCCCCACGCGGGTGGCGTGGCGGAAGTAATCTTGCATAAATCGTTCCACCCCGCGCCGCCCGCCTGCATCGGTATATCCCATCCGCTCGGCCACCTCGACTTGCAGATCAAAGGTCAGCTGATCCGCGGCGCGGCCTGTGATGTGGTGGATGTGGCAGCGCGCGGCCCATAGGAAGTTTTCGGCGCGCTCAAAGGTTTCAAACTCGTCTTGGCTCAGCAGCCCTGCGCCAACCAAGCCCTGCGCCGATGGCACACGGTGCAGATATTTGCCAATCCAATACAGGGTTTGCAAATCGCGCAAGCCGCCCTTGGCTTCTTTGACGTTGGGTTCCAGCACATAGCGCTGGCCGCCTTGGCGTTTGTGCCGCTCGGCCCGTTCGGTCAGTTTGGCGTCGATGAACTGGGGGCCGGTGTTGCGGAACAGATCGCTCCACAGCCGCGTATCTAAATCGCGCGCCAATTGGTCATCGCCTGCAATATAGCGCTGTTCCAAAAGGGCGGTGCGGATGGTGATATCCTCGCGGCCCATAGACAGGCAATCGGCAATGGTTCGGCTGGAATGGCCCACCTTTAGCTTTAAATCCCATAGCATATACAGCATAGATTCAATAACCTGCTCTGCCCAAGGGGTAATTTTGGCAGGCGTCAAAAACAGCAAATCCACATCCGAATGCGGCGCCATTTCCGCGCGGCCACAGCCACCGACGGCGACAACGCACAGCCTCTCGTCTGTGGTTGGGTTTGGGGCGGGGTGCAAGATGCTGCGGGCAATCTCAAAGGCGGTGGTGACCAAAACATCGGTTAGATGTGATTGCGCCGAAAGCAGTGGGCGCGCGTCCAAGGGGGCTGCGCGAAAGCCAACCTGTAGGCGCTTGTTCACTTCGGCCTTCAGCGCGATCATCTGGCGCACCGCCTCGTCGCGCAGTGCGCGCGGCGCTGTATCGGCAGCAGGCAGGGCGGCACGCGTCGCCGCAATCAAATCAGCAGGCGCAGGGATGCCCGCAGCTGCCAAAAGGCGATTATTGCCTGAAAACTCAGCGATATTCATCGCGCGGCCAGATCAGAATCCTGCATCGCCAAAGCTGCTTGGCGCTGCCTCGACCACGACAATCTTGCCGCCCTCTACTTGCGCCACGGCCAAACCGCGCTGGTTGGTGCCATCGCCCAGCAGGCGGAACACGCCGTTCACGCCAACAAAGCCAGCGGGTTGCGTCAGCCCCGCGCGCGAGATTGGCCCGCTGTCTTCAGTGCCCGCCAAAGCGCCCAAAGCTGCTAAGCCATCATAGGCAAGTGCGGCGATGGGATGGGGCGGCTGGCCATTGGCTGCTTGGTAACGTTCCACGAATTGGCTGTAGCGGCCAGGATCGGGCATGGCAAAAAGCCCGCCCTGCACACCTGGCAGCGCCAAGGTCGCCTGTGGAATATCCCAGCGGGTCAGGCCAACAAATTGCACGCCAGATCCGCGCAGCCCATTGTCCAGCAACAGCTGGCTCAGCAGCGGCAAAGCGCCAGCCGTGTCGGCAGTCAGGAACAAGGCATCTGCGCCAGTGGATTTGGCCTGCGCGGCCAGTTGGGGCGCGGCGGTCACAATCCCGTTTTGCGAAAATTCGTAATCGGCGCTGGCGACTACAGTGGCCCCAGCAATAATTGCACCGCGCTGGATGGCATCACGCCCAAGTTGGCCAGCGATGTTACGATCTGACGCAATCATGAATTTGGTTTTACCGCTGCGCACGGCGTAGGATGCCAAGCGCTGGGCCGTATTGGTAAAGGTGGGGCCAAGAATAAAGACGTTGTTGCCCGCGATGTCAGGATTGTTGGAAAAGGCCAGAACATTCACACCAGACCCTGCAACAGCCACGCCTGCGGCATTGGCCTCTTGCGCAAAAACGGGGCCAAGGATGACCTGCGCGCCCTCTTCAACCGCCTTTTTCGCCATAGCTGCGGCTTGGGCGGGCTGGCCAGCGGTCGGATAAACCGTCATTTCCACCTTGGTGCCTTCGCCCAAGTCGGCAATGGCCAGACGCGCGGCCGCTTCCAGCGATTGGCCCAAAACTTCGTCACCTGCCTGACCCGACCCCGTGGGCACCAAAAGTGCAACCTTCACCGTGCCGCCGCCACCGCCGCCACCGTTACCGCCCGCGATTGGGGTGCAGGCCGCGACAAATGCCAAAGCGCCTGCGACCAAAGCGAATTTAATGGCACGTAGCCCGGCTGAAATTGCCACAGTGATCATTTCTTTCGCTCCCTTGCGATAAGGCGCGGCCCCGACTGCGGCCGATGTAGATTTACCATCCGTCATATGCAATCTAAGGGCCAAAGTAAACGCTTCAGGGACAGGGCTGTCATATGAATACGCCAACGGCGCAGCGCAGCAAACTGGCGGCGGGTCTATATCTGATAGCCACCCCAATTGGGGCTGCGCGCGATATCACGCTGCGCGCACTGGATATTCTGGCCTCGGCGGATGTTTTGGCGGCCGAAGATACACGCACGCTGCGCCATTTGATGGAAATTCACGGCATTCCTCTGCAAGGCCGCCCGATGATCCCCTATCATGACCATAACAATGACAGCGCCGCCCCTCGCATTTTGCGGGCAATCGAAGAAGGTAAATCGGTGGCCTATGCGTCAGAAGCAGGCACGCCGCTGATTTCTGACCCAGGCTTTCAGTTGGGGCGAGCCGTTGTCGAAGGCGGACATTTGCTGATTTCAGCGCCAGGCGCATCAGCGGTGCTGTGCGCGCTGACGCTGTCGGGCTTGCCAACCGATCGGTTTTTGTTCGCAGGATTTGCCCCCGCA
>CAMAWZ010000058.1 GCA_945861995.1 Pseudorhodobacter antarcticus | reverse complement strand
TGGTCACGGCGGCCACGGTGGTTTGTTGCAGCATCACCTCGGACAGCCAAACGCGATACGGGTCGGGCCGCACGCCGCCTGCGCGGTCTGCTGGGCTGGTGCGCCACGGCATTTTGCGCGCCGCGCCATCATACCACGCCAGCAAATCGCGGCTGATCGTATCACGCAAGATTTATCCCCTTTTGCGCCACTGCCGCGCTGCCCCACTGGCAAGCGCGGCCCCTTGGCCCTACAATAGGGTAAAATCAGCAAAGTGCCATATGACCCGCAAGCAAGCCCCAGCCCCTCAGCCCAGCAGCGAGCGCGCCACGCGTGGGTTCAAACCTGCCTCTGGCTTGCTGGCAGGCCAAATCCGCCATGTGGGCGAAGCGCGCGGTTTTGCCATTGCCAAATTGCTGACCCATTGGGCAGAAATTGTGGGCGCCGATATGGCCGCGCAAACCCGCCCCGTAAAGGTTGGGTATGGGCGCGAAGGCATGGGCGGCACGCTGACCCTGCTGGTGATGGGGGCAGCCGCCCCGCTGGTTGAGATGCAAAAAGAAAAGCTGCGCGCGGCGGTCAATGCGGTTTACGGATATTCTGCGATTGCGCGCATTATCCTGACGCAAACCGCCAGCACGGGCTTTGCCGAGGGGCAGGCCGAATTTGCTCCTGCGCCTGCGGTGGCAAAACCCACCGCCCCCCCGCCCGAGATTATCGCGAAGGCGACCGCCGACGCCGCCCCGATCAAAGACCAAGACCTGCGCCGCGCGCTTGCAACTTTGGCGCAAAACGTCCACCTTAAAAACCAAACCAAAAAAGGGTAATCTGATGTTGTTTTCCAAAAACTTGATCGCCGTCGCTGCCGTGGCCTTTTCGATGATGGCCAGCGCCGCCATCGCGCAGACCACGTCCGATGCTGCCCCCGCCGCCCCCATCGAAATTACCGACTTTGGCCTTGGCCCCGTTGATGCCAAGGTAAAGGTTATCGAATATGCGTCGTTCACTTGCCCGCATTGCGCCAATTTTCACGCCACAACCTATCCGCAGCTGAAGGCCGAATATATCGACACGGGCAAAATTCGCTTTGAATACCGCGAGGTGTATTTTGACCGTTACGGGTTGTGGGCGGCGATGATTGCCCGCTGCGGCGGCGAGATGCGCTATTTCGGTATTGCCGATATGGTGTTTGAGCAGCAAAAAGAATGGGCCGCCAGCGAAGACCCTGCGGTTGTGGTTGAAAGCCTAAAGAAAATCGGCCGCGCAGCAGGGCTGGAAGATGCGGCGATGGACGTCTGTATGCAAGATAAGCCTATGGCCGAAGCGATGATTGCCCATTACGAGAAAAACTTTGCCGCTGACGGGATTGAAGGCACGCCGACCTTTATCATCAACGGCACCAAGCATTCCAACAAGTCCTTTGAGGATATGAAGGCCATCCTTGATGCCGAGCTTGCCAAGTAATGAGCCCAAATATGGCCCCATTGGCGGGCATAAAGGTTATTGAACTGGCGCGGATTTTGGCTGGCCCTTGGGCTGGCCAGACGCTGGCCGATTTGGGCGCGGATGTGATCAAGGTGGAATCCCCCGAAGGCGATGATACCCGCCGTTGGGGGCCGCCCTTTATCGACAACGGGGGCGAGAAAACCGCCGCCTATTTCTTTGCCGCCAATCGCGGCAAGCGCGGGGTTGTGGTGGATTTTTCCAACCCCGCAGGGGCGGCGCAGGTGACCCAACTGATCCGCGATGCGGACGTTGTGATTGAAAATTTCAAACTGGGGGGGCTGGCGAAATACGGGCTTGATTATGACAGCCTTGCCGCCATCAACCCCCGTTTGATTTATTGCAGTATCACAGGCTTTGGCCAAACTGGCCCCTACGCGCCGCGCGCGGGCTATGATTTTATCATTCAAGGTATGTCTGGCCTGATGAGCGTGACGGGCGAAGCGGGCGGCGCGCCGCAAAAGGTTGGGGTTGCCGTAACGGATGTGTTCACGGGGGTTTATGCGGCCACTGCTATTCTTGCCGCCATTATCCAGCGCGGCAAAACGGGGCGGGGGCAGCATATTGATATGTCGCTCTTGGATGTGGCCACATCTGTTATGGCCAATCAGGCGATGAATTATCTTGCCACAGGCACGGCCCCCAAACAGATGGGCAACGCGCATCCGAACCTTGCCCCCTATGCCGTGTTTGAATGCCGCGATGGCTGGATCATTCTGGCCACGGGCAATGACGGGCAATACCGCAAACTGTGCGATATTTTGGGGCTGGCGGAGTGGGCGGCGCATCCCCGCTTTGCCACCAATGCCTTGCGGGTGGAACACCGCGAGCAGATGACGGCGTTTATCACCGCAGCGACCAAAACTTGGGACAAGGCCGACCTGCTGAGCGCGTGCGAAGCGCTAGGCGTGCCCGCAGGCCCGATCAACGATCTGGCCGAGGTGTTTGCCGACCCGCAGGTGCAGGCGCGCGGGATGGAAATTGCCCCCGAAGGCATCAAAGGCGTGCGCAGCCCGATGGTGTTCTCGGACGCCGAACTGGCGCTAGAGCGCACAGCGCCAAGGTTGGGGCAGCATCAAGATGAGGTGTTGGGGTAGGGTGGGGGCTAGCGACGTGCGGCCCCGCCGCCCGCCCAGACCAAAATCCCCAACATGAACCCAAAATCGTACCAACCGCCATTGTTTGGATACGCATAAACGCGGACATCGGTAAAAATGCTCGCGATCAGGGAAAACAGCGAGATAAACCCGTGCCATAGTCCCATCCAAAACCCTGGCAGATCAATCTGCGCTGGAATTGGCTGCGTTGCGCAAGAGGCCAAGACCAGTCCGCACACAAGCAGCATACTGAGTCGCATAAATCTCGACATCTTCAAGCCCCCTTGTCCTGTTTGACAGAACTACCTGAGGGCGTGGTTACTAGCGAGGCTTGACAACCTCAAGGGATCAAATTTAGCGGCTAAAACTGATTATTCCTCGGAAAGCCGCGCGGTGCCATGCGGCCCATGCTTGCCCTTGCGCCGATCCATTCGGCAAGTTCGGTTTCCGTGCGGGTGCGCCCTGCGGGGTCTTTCCATGACAGGCCATTTGCCAGCGTAAAGGTGGTGGCATCAGACAGCCCGCCATCCTTATACTTTTGCAGCCTAACGCCCTTGCCGCGCGCCATTTCTGGCAGTTCGGACAGCGGGAAGATTAGCACTTTGCGGTTGTCCCCAACCACGGCCACGCTATCGCCCACCACCTTGCGGCAGGCAGCAGTTTTAACGCCATCGCCCAGCGTCATCACAACTTTGCCCGCGCGGGTTTGGGCCAGAACCTCGTCTGAGGGCACAATAAACCCATCGCCAGCGGTCGAGGCGAGCAGCAGTTTTTCCCCCGCGCGGTGGATTTGCAGATCGAGAATTTCCACATCATTGGGCAGATCGACCATCAAGCGCAGCGGCTCGCCCATGCCGCGCCCACCCGGCAGGTTTGCGCCCAGCAGGGTAAAGAACCGCCCGTTTGCGCCCACGATCAGCAGTTTGTCGGTGGTTTCGGTGTGGAAGGCAAAGCGCGGGCCATCGCCATCTTTGAATTTCTGCTCGGCTGCTAAATCGACATGGCCTTTCAGCGCGCGAATCCAGCCCATTTGGCTGCAAATCACAGTGATCGGCTCGCGGTCAATCATCGCTTCCAGCGTGATTTCTTCCGATTCCCCAGCCTCGGCAAAGGTGCTGCGGCGCGCGCCGAGTTTGGTGTTTTTGCCGAAATTCTTGCGCACCTCGTCCAAATCGCGGCCAATTTGTTTCCACTGTTTGGCATCTGATTCTAGCAAGCCCACCAGCCCTGCGCGTTCCTTTTGCAGGGCGCCACGTTCGGCGATCAGTTCCATTTCTTCCAAACGGCGCAGGCTGCGCAGGCGCATATTTAGGATGGATTCGGCCTGAAGTTCGGTGAGTTCGCCTGCGCCTTTGGCAGGGGAAACATAATCTTTTTCGTTGGTCGCCCGCGCAATGGTGCGGCCCCAAGTCTCGCGCATCAGCGCGGGCTTTGGATCATCATCATAGCGGATAATGTCAATCACGCGGTCTAGGTTGAGGAAGGTTAGAATAAAACCTTCCAGCACCTCTAGCCTGTGGTCGATTTTCTCCATCCGGTGCGTGCTGCGGCGCAGCAGCACATCGCGGCGGTGGTCCAGAAAGGCGCGCAGCACTTCGCGCAAGGAACAGACTTTGGGCACGCGCCCATCAATCAGCACGTTCATATTCAACGAAAAACGGCTTTCCAGATCGGTGACTTTAAACAGCGCGCCCATCAGCATATCGGGTTCCACTGTGCGGGTGCGCGGTTCCAAAACGATACGAATATCATCAGCCGATTCGTCGCGCACATCGGCCAGCAGCGGCACGCGTTTGGTTTGGATCACTTCGGCCAGCTTTTCGATCAGCTTAGACTTTTGCACCTGATAGGGAATTTCGGTGATGATAATCTGCCATGTGCCACGGCCAAGGTCTTCGACGTTCCATTTCGCGCGGGTGCGAAACGACCCGCGCCCTGTGCGGTAGGCTTCTAGAATACTGGCGCGGGGTTCGACAATCACCCCGCCTGTGGGGAAATCTGGGCCAGGGATCAGATCAATCAGCGCCGCGTCGGAAAGGTCGGGATCGCGCAGCAGGGCGTGGCAGCCCATAATCAATTCGTCCAGATTATGCGGCGGAATGTTGGTGGCCATGCCCACTGCGATACCTGACGACCCATTTGCCAGCAGGTTCGGAAAAGCTGCGGGCATAACCACAGGTTCTTCCAACGTGCCGTCATAATTGGGGCGGAAATCGACAGCGTTTTCTGCCAGCCCTTCCATCAGGGTTTCAGCAATCGCGGTTAGGCGCGCCTCGGTATAGCGGCTTGCGGCTGGGTTATCGCCATCGATGTTGCCAAAGTTGCCTTGCCCATCGACCAGCGGGTAGCGCACGTTGAAATCTTGGGCCAATCGCGCCATCGCATCGTAAATCGCGCTATCGCCGTGCGGGTGATAGTTGCCCATCACATCGCCCGAGATTTTGGCCGATTTGCGGAAGGCGCTGGTGGCTGAAAGCCGAAGTTCGCGCATCGCATACAAGATACGGCGATGCACGGGCTTTAGCCCATCGCGCGCATCGGGCAGGGCGCGGTGCATGATGGTGGATAGCGCATAGGTCAAATACCGCTCGCCAATGGCGCGCGACAGCGGTTCGGACACAGTCACCGCATCAATTTGTGGTATATCGTCATCTTCGCTTGCCATAGGGGCGGTGTAGAGCGCGGAGCGGCGCAGGTCTAGATCGAAAATACTTGCGCAAGGGAAGCGGCCCTGTAGATAAGGCGCAAAGGGGGCGCTTTATGGCAAAATCTATCCTGATCACGGGCTGTTCTTCGGGCATTGGGTATGATGCGGCGCATGGGCTGCGCGCGCGCGGTTGGCGGGTGTTTGCCACCTGCCGAGCGCAGGGGGATGTTGATCGCCTGATTGCCGAGGGGCTGGAAAGCTTTTGCTTAGATTACGCCGATGAAGCGTCCATTACCGCCGCCGTGGCCGAAGTGGCGCGCCGCACGGGTGGCACGCTGGACGCGCTGTATAACAACGGGGCTTTCGCCATTCCGGGAGCGGTCGAAGACCTGCCGCGCGGCGCTTTGCGCGAAATTTTTGAAACCAACCTGTTTGGCTATCACGATCTGACACGCCAAGTGATTCCCTTGATGCGGGCGCAGGGACATGGGCGGATTATCAATTGCTCCTCGGTTCTGGGCCTAGTGGGCATGAAATTTCGTGGGGCCTATGTGGCCACCAAATTCGCGATGGAAGGGCTGACGGACGTGTTGCGCCTTGAAATGGCAGGCACGGGAATTGAGGTTATTCTGATTGAACCCGGCCCCATCACCTCGCGCATCCGCGAAAACGCGCGCCCCCATGTGACCAAATGGATTGATTGGAAAAATTCCGCCCGCGCCGAAGAATACGCCCCGCTGATCGAACGGCTTTTTGGCGAGAAATACGGGCTTGACCCGTTCGAGCTGCCCGCGCGCGCCGTGACCAAAAAGCTGATCGCCGCACTGGAATCCCGCCGCCCGCGGCCGCGCTATTATGTCACAACCCCCACCTACCTGATGGGATTTGCCCGCCGTATTCTGCCCACGCGGGCCTTGGATTGGCTGATTACCAAAGGTTAGCACGAAACGCCCCCTCGCTTTACGGCGAAAATGCCTTAGATACGGCGCAACGCAAAAGAGGTTAGATATGGACAATCCAATTTTCATCATCGGCGCAGTGCTGTGCCTGATCGTGGTCGCTATTCTGGCGCTGGGCCTTGGCACCTTTTCCAAGGGCGGCGAGGGGTCTTCCAGCCGTTAGAACAAACTGATGCGCCTGCGGCTGGTGTTTAAGGCGGCTGCGGTGATCTTTATCGTTGGCGCGGCATATTTTGGCCTAGGCGCGAAATAGGGGGGGCGAAGTCATGGTTGTTCTGTCGAAAATCTACACGAAAACGGGTGACGCTGGGGAAACCGCGTTGGGCAATGGCGCGCGCGTGGCAAAGCATAGCTTGCGGGTCTCGGCCTATGGCAATGTGGACGAGACCAACGCCACCGTTGGCATGGCGCGGCTGCATTCGCGCGGCGACATGGACGCAGCATTGCAACGCATTTCCAACGATCTGTTCGATCTGGGAGCAGACCTTTGCACCCCCGATATGTACAAAGATGCCACTGCCGAATACCCGCCCCTGCGGATGATTGCAGGCCAAGTCGCGCGGCTAGAGGCGGAAATTGACGTCATGAACGCCCGCCTCACCCCCCTGCGCAGCTTTATCCTGCCCGGCGGCTCGCCGCTGGCGGCCCACTTGCACCTGTGCCGCACCATCTGCCGGCGTGCCGAACGCGGCGTGGTGGAACTGGCGACGATGGAAGAAGTGAATGCCGAGGCGGTGAAATACCTCAACCGCCTGTCGGACTGGTTCTTTGTCGCAGGGCGCATTGCGAACAATGACGGGGCGGATGACGTGCTCTGGGTGCCGGGGCTGGCGCGGTAGCCCCTATCCGCGGCGTCATGCCGCCGTTTTCTGTCGCATTTGGTCTGTTATCACCGCGCGAGGCCCTGTAAGACAGGCGGCAATAGTTTGGGCTGGCCTTTGGGCCTATAAACGGAGAATTGCGCAATGAAGGTGCTGGTGCCTGTCAAACGTGTGATCGACTATAACGTGAAAGTCCGCGTCAAGGCGGATGGAACGGGTGTCGATCTGGCCAATGTCAAAATGTCGATGAACCCCTTTGACGAGATTGCCGTCGAAGAGGCGATCCGTTTGAAGGAAAAGGGTATCGTCACCGAAATCGTGGTGGTTTCCATCGGCGTGAAGCAGGCCCAAGAAACCCTGCGCACGGCGCTGGCGATGGGCGCAGACCGCGCGATTCTGATCGAAGCTGCGTCTGATGTGAACATTGATATCGAACCGCTTGCCGTGGCCAAACTGCTGGCCGCTGTGGTAAAAGAAGAAGCGCCTGGTTTGGTGCTGGCAGGCAAGCAAGCCATTGATAATGATATGAATGCCACGGGCCAAATGCTGGCCGCGCTTTTGGGTTGGTCTCAGGCGACCTTTGTCTCTGAACTGGCCATTGCAGGCGATACCGCCACCGTCACCCGCGAAGTGGACGGCGGTTTGCAGACGATTTCGGTGAAAATGCCCGCGATTGTGACCGTGGACTTGCGCCTGAACGATCCGCGCTATGCCTCTTTGCCGAACATCATGAAAGCAAAGGCAAAACCGCTGGCCCTGAAAACCCCCGCCGATTATGGCGTGGATGTGGCCCCGCGCCTGTCAGTGCTGAAAACGGTTGAGCCCGCAGGCCGCAAGGCTGGTATCAAAGTGGGCTCGGTCGCTGAATTGCTAGCAAAACTCAAAGATGAAGCAGGGGTAATCTGATATGGCCGTTCTTCTACTTGCTGATGTAAATGATGGCGCTTTGGCGGCCGATGCCGTGGGCAAAACCTTGGCCGCAGTGGCGGGGCTTGGCGAGGTGCATGTGCTGGTTGCGGGCACGGGCGGCGACGCCGCAGCGGCCGAGGCCGCCAAACTGGCAGGCGTTGCCAAAGTGCTGTTCGCCGATGATCACGCCTATTGCCACGGCATGGCCGAAAGCACGGCGGCGTTGGTCGCCAGCCTTGCGGGCAACTACAGCCATATCTGCGGCGCATCGACGGCCTTTAACAAAAACGTGCTGCCGCGCGTGGCGGCACTGCTGGACGTGATGGTGATGTCTGATGTGATCGCCGTGATCGATGAGGCTACGTTCGAGCGCCCGATCTACGCTGGCAACGCCATTCAAACGGTGAAATCGGCCGATACAAAAAAGGTGTTCACCGTGCGCACCGCCGCCTTTACGGCAGCCCCCGCCACGGGCAATGCGGCAGTGGAAAAGGTATCCGTCACAGGGGATGCTGGCCTGTCCAATTGGGTTGAAGACAGAACTGCTGCCACGGGCCGCCCCGAGCTGACCTCGGCGGGCATTGTGGTATCTGGCGGGCGCGGTGTGGGCAGCCAAGTCGATTTCGTTTTGATCGAAAAGCTGGCGGACAAGCTGGGCGCGGCGGTCGGCGCATCGCGCGCCGCCGTGGACAGCGGCTATGCCCCGAACGATTGGCAAGTTGGCCAAACGGGCAAAGTCGTGGCTCCTAAACTGTATGTGGCCGTTGGTATTTCTGGCGCGATTCAGCATCTGGCAGGCATGAAAGACAGCAAAGTCATCGTGGCGATCAACAAAGATGAAGAAGCCCCGATTTTCCAAGTTGCCGATTACGGCCTTGTCGCCGATCTGTTCACCGCTGTGCCAGAGCTGATCGAAAAGCTGTAAGCCAAACCAAAACCCCAAAGGCGCGCCTCGAAACGGGCGCGCCTTTTGCATCTTCCTAACTCTGCAAATATCCTGGGGTGAATGGGCCACAGGCCCAGAGGGGCAACGCCCCTTACTCCCCATCCTCCATGCGCAGGCGGATCTCGCGCAGCACAGGCAGCGCCGCGCGCACTTTGTCCATGCCCAATGCCGCCACAACATCGCCAATCAGTGGGGCCACGGCGGCAACGGCCGCATCGCGTGCGGCGCGCCCTGAGGGGGAGATGGCGACGAATTTTTGCCGCGCATCATCCCAATCGGGGCGGATATGGATATGGCCTGCCGCTTCCAGCCGCGCCAAAGTGTTGGTCATCGCCCCGCGCGTGATGTGAAAGGCACGGGCCAGTTGGGCGGGGGTGCGTTCATCGTTCAGCCCCGCCAAATGGTTCAGCACTGAAAAATGCGACAGCTCCATCCCCTTGGGCAACACGCGCGAAATGCGGCCTCGGGCCAGTTGATCGGCCATAAATAATTCGCCAAACAGGGCAATGGCCATCTCATTGAGCGCGCTCATGGCTGGGTGAAGGCGCGGTCGTGGGACAGGCTGGGAATGCGCGCGCGGGCGCGGGCAACCTCGGCCATATCCAAATCTACAAAAGTCACGCCCATATCGGTGCCGCCATCGGCCAAAACCTCGCCCCAAGGCGCAATGGCCAGCGAATGGCCAAAGGTGCGCCGCCCTTTACCGCCGCTTAGGGGTTCGGGGTGAAAGCCCGTTTGCGCAGGGGCCAGCACGAAACACCCTGTTTCAATCGCGCGGGCGCGCAGCAAAACCTCCCAATGCGCGGCCCCCGTGATGTGGTTAAACGCCGCAGGTACAGTCAAAATCTGCGCGCCCGCCTGTGCCAAGGCGCGGTGCAAATGGCCAAAGCGCAGATCATAGCAGACCGTCATCCCCACCCCGCCAAACGGGGTTTGTAGGGCAATAGCCTTATCGCCAGGGCGGTAGGCCGCAGATTCGCGGTAGATTTCGGTTTCCGACACATTGACATCAAACATATGGATTTTGTCATAGCGCGCGGCAATGGCGCCGTCTGGCGCGATCAAAAAGGATCGGTTGGCTAAGCGCGCGTCCGCATCGCCCGACTGCACGCCAAGGCTGCCGATCAGCAGCCAGATACCGCCCGCCGCCGCCTGACTGCGCAATGCTGCCAGCGTGGGGTCATCTTCTTCGGCTACGATGTGCGCAGCTTGATGTGCGCGGTTGGACGATAGCATATTGGTGCATTCAGGTGTCAGCACAAACTGCGCCCCGCCTGCAATGGCGCGGGACACCAGTGCCGCTGCCTGCGCCAAATTGGCGGCAGGGTCATCGGTTGACGTCATTTGAACTAAGGCAACCCGCATCGGTCAGGCCAGCATCGCGTCAAGCTTGCCGCCCGCATCCAGCGCGTGAATGTCATCGCAGCCGCCCACATGGGCCCCGCCGATGAAAATTTGCGGCACAGATGTCCGCCCCGCTG
>CAMAWZ010000057.1 GCA_945861995.1 Pseudorhodobacter antarcticus | reverse complement strand
GCCAGCGCTCCCGCCCGGGTTTCGCGGCGACTGCCCGCCGAAACGGTTGCCCTGATCGTGCATCTGCTCCGCAGCCTGCGATTGACAGGCGCTGCGATTGCCGCAAAGCTGGGGCTCGCCCGTACCACTGTGGCGCGCTGGCTGCGCCGCGAAGGCATCGGACAGTTGGTGCAGATTGACCCGCCAGAGCCTGTGCGCCGCTATCAGCGAGAGCGTCCAGGCGAACTGATCCACCTTGATATCAAGAAGTTGGGCCGCTTTGATCGACCCGGGCATCGCGCCACGGGCATGCGCAGAACGCGCAACCGAGGGGCGGGCTGGGACTTTGTGCATGTCGCCGTCGATGACGCGACGCGTCTGTCTTATGTCGAAGTGCTGGACGACGAGCGCAAAGAAACGACCACTGGATTTCTACTGCGGGCCCTGCGCTGGTTTCGCAATCAGGGCATCCACGCCGAACGCGTGATGACCGACAACGGAGCGGCCTACCGGTCACGCCGCTTCGCCAAGGCGCTGCGATGGCTCGGCATTCGCCACATCTTCACAAGGCCCTATACGCCCAAGACGAACGGTAAGGCAGAAAGGTTCATCCAAACCCTCCTGCGCGAATGGGCCTACGGCCTCGCACACCCCTCCTCCGCAGCCAGAAACGCAGACCTGCCGAGGTGGCTTGACTGGTTCAACAAAACAAGACCACACTCAGCACTCAACGGCATCCCACCCCTTACAAAGGTGAACAACCTTGTGAGAACTCACAGCTAGCCCCCCTTTTTACGCCCGGGCCAAAGCTTTGACCTTGCCAGTACTTTGTATCAGGATAATCTGGCCAAAAGGTGGATGATGAGCCCAGAACAAATTGCCCTGTCCTTGCCCATTTGGCACGGCACGCCGCACCTGTCTGTCCTGTCGGGCGGGATTACAAATGTCAATTTCCGCGTCACAGATGACAGCGGCGATTATGTCGTGCGCATTGGCGATGATATTCCTGTGCACCATATCTCGCGCGCAGGCGAACTTGCCGCAAGTGTTGCAGCCCATGCGGCAGGTGTCTCGCCAGCGGTCATTCACCACGCGCCGCGCGTGTTGGTGATTGAATTTGTGCATGGGCGCACCATGACACCCGCCGATTTTCAAGATGCGCAGATGCGCCATCAGGCGGTTGACCTGATCGCCCGCGCGCATCGCGACATCCCGCAGCACCTGCGCGGCGGCGCGCAGGCGTTTTGGGTATTTCATGTGCTGCGCGATTATGCCGCGCGGCTGTTGGCCGAGGATCATACCCGCGCCGCCGACCTACCCGCGTTGATGCAGCAGGCCCACATATTAGAACGCACACTTGGCCCCATCGACATAGTCTTTGGCCATAACGACCTGCTTGCAGGTAATTTCATCCATGACGGCGCACGGCTGTGGCTGATTGATTGGGATTATGCAGGCTGGGGCAGCCCCCTGTTCGACCTTGGCGGATTTGCCGCCAACATGGGCCTGACGGGCGCGCAAGAAACCGCCATGCTGTCGCAATATTTCGGCACCATCCCCGCCGATCTTCCCCGCCGCTACGGCGCGATGAAGGCGGCAGCGGCCCTGCGCGAGGCGCTATGGGCCATGGTATCGCAGCATCATTCCGCCCTTGATTTCGACTATGCCGCCTATGCAGGCACCTGCCTAGACACCTACAACGCCGCCTATTCCCAATTTCAGAGGACGCCATGAAAACCCTACCCACATCTGCCCGCGCCATCGTGATCGGGGGCGGGATCATCGGCGCATCTGCCGCCTATCACTTGGGCAAAATCATGGACGAGGTTGTGCTTCTAGAGCGTAAAAAGCTAACCTCAGGCACCACGTTTCACGCGGCAGGCCTTGTCGGGCAACTGCGCACATCGGCCAATATCACCCAGCTTTTGGGCTATTCGGTCGAGCTCTATAAAAAGCTCGAGGCCGAGACAGGCCTGCAAACGGGCTGGAAAATGAACGGCGGTTTGCGCCTTGCCTGCAATGCCGATCGCTGGATCGAGGTCAAACGGCAGGCCACCACCGCCGCCAGCTTTGGGCTGGAAATGCACCTTCTTACCCCGCGCGAGGCGCAAGACCTTTGGCCCCTGATGGATATATCCGACCTTGTCGGCGCGGCATACCTTCCGACCGATGGGCAAGCGAACCCCTCTGACATCACCCAAAGTCTGGCCAAAGGCGCGCGCATGTCAGGGGTGCAGATATTTGAAGATACGCCCGTCACGCGGATCATCACCCATCTGGGCCGTGTCACAGGCGTGGAAACCGAATTTGGAACGATCCAATGTGACAAAGTCATCATCTGCGCTGGCCAATGGACGCGCTCTCTTGCGGCAACTGTCGGGGTGAATGTGCCGCTCGTTTCCGTTGAACACCAATACATGATCACCGAGAAAATCGAGGGCGTCACCCCAAACCTGCCCACCCTGCGCGACCCCGACAGGCGCACCTATTGGAAAGAAGAGGTCGGCGGCCTTGTCTGGGGCGGGTACGAGCCGAACCCAAAACCTTGGGCGATAAATGGCATTCCCGAAGGGTTCCATTTTGATCTGCTGACGTCAGATTTTGACCATTACAGCCAGTTCATGGATGATGCGATTGCGCGCGTGCCAGCACTGGCATCGGCAGGGGTAAAACAGCTGCTGAACGGCCCCGAAAGCTTTACCCCCGATGGCAATTTCATCTTGGGTGAGGCGCCAGAATTGAACGGCCTGTTCATCGGCGCGGGGTTTAACGCCTTTGGCATCGCCTCTGGCGGCGGCGCGGGCATGGCGCTGGCGGAATGGGCGGCCACGGGGGCTGCACCCTATGATCTGTGGCCCGTCGACATCCGCCGCTTTGGCCGCGCGCACACCAGCACCGATTTTGTGCGCGCCCGCACGCTGGAAGCTTATGGCAAGCATTACACCATCGCTTGGCCGTCCGAAGAAATGAAAACTGCGCGCCCCACGCGCCGCAGCCCGCTTTATGCCAATTTGGAACAGGCAGGCGCCGTGTTTGGCGAGAAAATGGGATGGGAGCGCCCCAATTGGTTTGGCCCACAGGGTGCGGCAGATGGCTATTCCTTTGCCCGCCCCAATTGGTTTGATGCCGTGGGGCGCGAGCATAAGGCCGCGCGCGAGGCAGCGGTCTTGATTGACCAAACATCTTTCGCCAAGTTTGTCTTGCAAGGGCCAGATGCCGAGGCCGCCCTGTCCCATATCGCCGCGAACCGCGTCGATCGGCCCGTGGGCAGCCTGATCTATACCCAGATGCTGAATGACAAAGGCGGGATCGAGGCGGATGTTACAGTTGTACGTCTGTCCTTTGATAGCTATTACATCGTCACGGGTACAGGCTTTGCCACGCGGGATTTTCATTGGATATCCAAGGGTCTCGCAGGGTTTAACGCCACGCTGACGGACATAACGTCGTCCAACTCGGTTCTGTCTTTGATGGGGCCGCGCGCGCGCGATATCTTGGGGCGCGTCTGCCCAGATGATGTTTCTAACGCCGCTTTCCCCTTTGCCACGGCGCGCCACATTTCTGTGGCAGGCTGCACTGTGCTGGCGCTGCGCGTAACATACGTGGGCGAACTTGGGTGGGAGCTGCATTTCCCCGCCGATATGGCGGTGACTGTCTATACCGCGCTGATGGCAGCAGGGGCACAAGATGGCCTTGTGAACGCAGGCTACCGCGCGATCGAAACCTTGCGGCTGGAAAAGGGATACCGCGCATGGGGCGCGGAAATTGGCCCCGATCATACCCCAATTGAATCGGGGCTGGCATGGGCTTGCAAGCTCAAAACAGATCAAGATTTCCGTGGCCGCGCCGCGCTGCAGGCGCAGGTTTCAGGCGGCGTAAACAAACTGCTCGCCTGCTTTACGGTAGATGATCCATCCGTCACCCTGCTGGGGCGCGAGACGATTTATAGGGATGGTCAGCGCGTGGGCTGGCTGGCTTCTGGCGGGTATGGGCATACTGTGGGCCAGCCGATTGGATACGGGTTTGTCCGCATTAAGAACGTCACAGAAGATTTTGTTTTATCAGGGAAATATGAACTAGACGTGGCCGCCGTGCGCGTGCCCGCCACCGTGCATCTGGCCCCGCTTTATGATCCCAAAGGCGGGCGTATTCGGGCCTAAGAAAGGGGGCGTGTGCCGCCCCCGCGCTGCGCTCACCCCCGAACACGGCAAGCATGCTTCCCTTGTCTGGATATTTGCAGAGTTAGGACGCAAACAGGCGGACGTTGTCTTCCTAACTCTGAAAATATCCTCTGGGGGTGAGGAGCGTTAGCTCCGAGGGGGGCGAAGCGCCCCCTTTTGTCCCGTCAATACCGCGCATCACCCAGCCCGCAGAACGGATCATGCGGCGGTTTGCCTGCCCACGGCGCACGGCCCAAAAGGCACTCTAGAACTGCTTCTTGCATGGTCGGCATCGTTGCATAGGCGTTGATATAGGTGGGCACGCGCGGCGCGTCATACAGGTAATAGGGATAGCCAAAGCTGATCATGGCGGTTGGAATGTCATACCAATGTCGATCCATTGCGCGCTGAAAATCGCCGCCGACCTTTGCCCAATCCAGAAAAATCCGCCCCCGCGTCAGAAGGGTTTCTTCGGCAAACAGATACAGCATCGCATCGAACTTGGCAGGGTCTGGCTGGGTGTTTTCGCCTAGCATCGTCACCTCAAACCCCTCGCGCGCCAGCATATCGGGTAAATCCAGGGGCAGCGGATACGGTGCAAAGGGCATCACCACCCCGCCAGAATAGATCGCCAAGCGTTTGTGTTTGGCAAGGCTCAGCGGCAGCATCGCTTGCACATCTTTGACCAAAGTTGGCGCGCGGGCGGTGATGGCGCGGGCGGCTTTGCGCGTGGCCCGCAGTTTTTCTGGCGCAAATTCGGTCAGATCAGCGGGCGCTGCCCCCTTATGCAGGCCAAGCGCCGCCTTTAGCCCCAATATGCGGATCAGCGCGGCCTCATGCCGCGCGGGGCTGATACAGCCATCTGCAATCGCCGCCTCTACCCGCGCGAAATCTGCCGCAGGATCGTTCGAGAAAAGGATGATATCGCAGCCGTTTTCGATCACTTGCGGCAAGGTTTCCCGCCGCGACCCCCAAGCGCCAAAGCCCGCCATCGGCGTGGCATCTGAAACGATCAACCCATTAAACCCCAAATCGCCGCGCAAAAGGTCTAGGTTTAACGTTTTGGACAGGGAGGCAGGGCGATAGGCCTCGATCCCCGCATCAGGATTTTTCGCCAGCACATAGGCGGGCAGGGCGATATGTGCGCTCATCACTGCCATAACGCCTGCGTCAATGGCCGCCCTGTACAGCGCGCCGTGGCTGGCGTGCCAATCGGGCATGGGCAAAGGATTTATGGTGGTGACCAAATGCTGGTCTCGGTCATCATGGCCTTCGCCGGGCCAGTGTTTGACCGTGGCAGCCATCCCTTGGCGCTGAAACACATCAATTTGCGCCAGCGCATGGGTCTGGATGGTGGCAGGGTCACTGCCAAAGCCGCGCGTGGCCACAATTGGGTTGCGAAAGGCGGCGTTTATGTCTAGGACGGGCGTAAAAGACCAGTTGATCCCAATCGCCCGCGCCTGCGCCGCCATGATGGCGCTAATTTCGCGCGTGGCGGCCACATCGCTTATCGCCGCCAGCGCCAAGGGATTGGGCACTTCGGTCGCAAAAGGCAGGCTCATCCGCGAGCCTTCTAGATCGGCGGAAACCAGCAGGGGAATGGCTGCCGCACCCTGCGCGCGGGTGATCAAACTTTCTTCATAGCCAAGGTCAGCGCTGTAAAACCGCGTTATACCAGCGGGTTGCAGGCCCATGATACTGTCTAGCGCAGCGGGATCATTCCCCATCACAATATGCACAAACAACTGCCCAACCCGCTGCGCAGGGGTCAGCGCGGCCAGTGTTTGTGCAACCCACGCCACCCCTACATCATCCAGATGAAAGGGCGCGGCGCGCAGGTGGTCAAAGCGGGTCATGGTGCGGCGGCCGAACCGCTCACTGGCGGCAGTTTTGTTGGCGGCAGCGTTGTTGGGGGGGCGACGGGGCAAAGTCCATTGACCAAAGGCACGGTGCAAACTGCCGCAGGCTGACCACTTTGCGCAGGCGGGTTCAGCAATGCGGGGTTCAATATCAGCGCTGCATCATCCCCCGTGGCAGAGACAGGCGTCACGTCCACTTCGGGTGCTTTTGGCAGTTGCGGGGGCGGCACCACCAGACGGGTTGGATAGCTGCCGTCGCTGTTTAGCACCACCACTTTGGCCCCGTCTTGCACCCGTTCAAACAAATCCATGACATCTTGGTTGATCATGCGGAAACAGCCCGATGAGGCGTTCTGTCCAATCGAAAACCATTCAGGCGTGCCGTGAATACGGTAGCCGTAATCAATCCCATTCGTGGTCAAATACAGCGCCCGCGCACCAAGTGGGTTTTCTGGCCCGCCGGGCTGGCCCTTTTCCCATTTCGACAGTTCAGGCTTGCGCGCAATCATTTCTGGCGGGGGTGTCCACGTGGGCCAATTCTGGCGCGAGGTGATCAGCGCAGTGCCCGCCCATTCGAACCCATCGCGCCCGACAGAAATGCCATAGCGCAAAGCGCGGTTTTTGCCTGTAATCAGGTAAAGATGCTTTTCGGTCGGGTTGATGACAACAGTTCCCTCCGCCTCTTCACTGGGATAATAGACCGAAGCGCGCTGGAAATCGACGGGCACTTTTTCAACTGGCACGGCGGGAATGGCAAAGGCGCCATCGTCTTTCGCGCTGTAAACCCCTTCAACCAATTCGGGCTGTGGGGCGGCAACAAGGCCGGCTTCGATCATTTGTGGACTTGGGGTGCAGGCGGAAAGTGCCAAAACAGCCGTTGCGGCCAAGAGAAATTGTTTGTTCAGCATCCGCGCGCCCTTATCAGAATCATAAGTATTCAAGGGTTGACCTTATGGCCAGATCAAGGGCGCGTCAAAGGCACTGCTACAATATATTGTGTATATCTTTAATTAAACTACTTCATACCGCACCCGTCAGGTCACCTTGGCGCGTGTCTGATAGGCGGGGTTTTCCCAAAGGCGGTTTTGCATGATGTCGCAAATCACCGCCACAGCGCGCGCGACATCACCCGCACCTAAGAACAACGGCGTAAAGCCGCAGCGGATCACATCGGGCGCGCGGAAATCGCCCACCACGCCGCGCGCAATCATTGCTTGCATAATGGCATAGGCCTGCGGGTGGCGAAAGGACACTTGGCTGCCGCGCATCCCATGGTCGCGCGGCGTGGCAAGGATCAAGTCTGGGCAAGCATCCTCGACCCCCGCAATATACTGATCCATCAGCGCCTGCGAGGCGCTGCGCAAATCATTCAGATCAACATCGCGCCACACATCCAAGGCCGCCTCTAATGCTGCCAATTGCAAAATCGGCGGTGTGCCCACGCGCATACGGTCAATGCCCGCGCTTGGGCGGTACTCCAGATCAAAGGCAAAGGGCGCTTCATGCCCCAGCCAGCCCGAAAGGGCAGGGCGGGCCGCATCCGCATGGCGGGGCGAGACATAGATAAAGGCGGGCCCACCTGGGCCGGAATTCAGGTATTTATAGGTGCAGCCCACGGCAAAATCTACGCCGCACCCCGCCAAATCCACGGGAAAAGCACCCGCCGAATGTGCCAAATCCCAAATAACCAGCGCGCCTGCCTCATGGGCTGCGCGGGTCAACGCGCGCATATCGTGGCGCCGGCCCGTGCGGTAATCGACCTCTGTCAGCATAAGGACGGCGACGCTGTCATCTATTGCGCCAGCCACATCTTCAGGGGCGAGCGTTTTCAACCTATACCCATCGCCCAAAGTGCGGCACAGCCCCTCGGCCATATAAAGATCAGAGGGAAAATTTCCTGTATCCGAAAGGATCACGCGGCGGTCTGGGTTTAGCTCTAATGCTGACGCCAGCGCCTGATAGACCTTGATCGACAGCGTATCGCCCAGCACCACATGCCCCGCTTCGGCCCCGATCAGGGCCGCGATACGATCGCCTAAGCTGCGCGGCAAATCCATCCAGCCCGCGCGGTTCCAGCCGCCAATCAACATTTGGCCCCATTCATCGGTGACACTCCGCGCCACCCGCGCCGCAGCAGTGCGCGGCAATGGCCCCAGCGAATTGCCATCTAAATAGGTGATCCCTTGGGGCAAATCGAACATTGCTTTGGTGGCGGTAAAATCGGTCATCTTAGTCCTCCTGTTGCCGCTACCCTGCCTGCAAAGCGCCGCGCTCGCAAGGCGGGCGAAAATGGCGCATTAAGGGTCGTAATTGGAACGCGCGGCCTATTGCAGCGAAATATTATATCAATGCAAATAATTTTCTCGCAATAATCGAAAAACTGGTTTTGCCACTGTTGCAACGGCGCAAAATCGCGTTAATTGCGCGGCGAGGGCAGCGCGGTGGCGCAAGAACAGCGCGAAAGCGCGTGGCAGAAAAGGGGATATCCGTTGAAAATTGGTGCTTTAACCGAAATTTTTGCGGGCGAGAACCGCGTGGCGATGACACCCGATTCCGCCACTCAGCTGGTCAAACTTGGCCATAGTTGCGTTATTCAGGCGGGGGCAGGGGCAAAGGCTGGCTTTTCTGATGCCGCCTATCAGGCCGCAGGGGTCGATGTTTTGAAAACTGCTGCCGACGTGGTCAAAGCTGCAGATGTGCTGGTAAAGGTGCGCGGCCCCGAAATGGCCGAGGCGAAAGCCCTGCGCAAAGACCAGACGTTGATTTCGTTTTTCTGGCCTGCGCAAAACGCCGACCTTTTAGAGGCAGTGAAGGCGCAAGGCGCGACTGTTGTTGCGATGGATATGGTGCCGCGTATCTCGCGCGCGCAAAAGATGGATGCGCTCTCGTCCATGGCCAATATCGCAGGCTACCGTGCCGTGATCGAGGCGGGCAATAATTTTGGCCGTTTCTTCACAGGTCAGGTGACGGCAGCGGGCAAAGTGCCCCCCGCAAAAGTTCTGATTGTGGGCGCTGGCGTGGCTGGCCTTGCCGCGACGGGCACATCGGTGTCGCTGGGCGCAATCGTGCACGCCTTTGACGTGCGCCCCGAAGTGGCCGAACAGATCGAATCCATGGGCGCTAGCTTTGTGTTTTTGGACTTTGCAGAAGCCCAAGATGGCGCGGCAACAGGCGGCTATGCCGCACCAAGTTCGCCCGAGTTCCGTGAGGCGCAGCTTGCCAAGTTCCGCGAACTGGCCCCCGAAATGGACATCGTGATCACCACCGCGCTGATCCCTGGCCGCCCCGCGCCCAAACTGTGGACAGCCGATATGGTTGCCATGATGAAAACAGGCAGCGTCATTATCGATTTGGCTGCCGAGCGCGGCGGCAACTGCGATTTGACTGTGCCAGACGAAAAGATCGTATCGGAAAATGGCGTAACCATCGTTGGCTATACCGATTTCCCATCGCGCATGGCGGCCCAAGCGTCCACGCTGTATTCCACCAACATTCGCCATATGTTGACCGATCTGACGCCGAAAAAAGACGGCGTGATCGTGCACAACATGGAAGATGACGTGATCCGCGGCGCAACCGTGGCCTTTGGGGGCGAGATTACCTATCCGCCGCCACCGCCCAAAAACGCCGCCATCGCAGTGCAAAAGCCCAAAGAAAAGGTCAAAGAACTGACGGCCGAGGAAAAGCGCGCAGTTGAAACTGCGGCGTTTAAATCCCAAACCCGCGCCCAAGTGGGGATGCTGATTGGCGGCGGCGCGCTTATTCTGCTGGCAGGCATCTTTACCCCAGCCAGCTTTATGAGCCATTTGATCGTGTTCGTGCTGTCCTGCTTTATCGGCTTCTCGGTGATCTGGAACGTGGCGCATTCGCTGCACACGCCGCTGATGGCGGTGACCAATGCGATTTCCTCGATCATCATTTTGGGCGCGATTTTGCAAATCGGATCGGACGCGCCCTTGGTGATGATCCTTGCAGGCCTGTCAGTGTTTATGGCGGGCATAAATATCTTTGGCGGCTTTATGGTCATGCGCCGTATGCTGGCCATGTTCCAAAAATCCTAAGGAGACAGTCGATGGAAATGGGTTTTACAACTGCGGCTTATGTGATCGCGGCCGTTCTGTTCATCCTGTCTTTGGGGGGACTTTCGGGGCAAGAAAGCGCCAAGCGCGCAGTGTGGTACGGCATTGCAGGCATGGCGCTGGCGGTGCTTGCAACTTTGGCCGCAGCCCAAGGCGCATGGCTGGCGGCTGTGCTGATCGCAGCAGGCGGCGTGATTGGCTGGATCGTCGCCCAGCGCGTGCAAATGACCGAAATGCCGCAGCTGGTGGCGGCAATGCACTCGCTGGTGGGTCTGGCTGCTGTGTTCATCGGCTTTAACGCCGATCTGGAACTGGCCCGCGTTTTGGCCATGGATGATGCGGCCCGCAAAACGCTAGAGGGGTTCGCCGCGCTGCTGGCCAAGAAAACCGAAGTTGAGCAGAACATCCTGCGCGTCGAAGTGTTCCTTGGCGTGTTCATCGGCGCCATCACCTGTACGGGGTCGGTTATTGCCTTTGGCAAACTGGCAGGGCGCGTGGATGGCAAGGCCAAAAAGCTGCCGGGCG
>CAMAWZ010000056.1 GCA_945861995.1 Pseudorhodobacter antarcticus | reverse complement strand
TCCATGAACTTTGACGCCCTGTTCACCGCCCAACTTGACGCCCTAAAAGCCGAAGGCAATTACCGCACCTATGCGGAATTGGAACGCAAGCGCGGGGAGTTTCCGCGTGCGGCTTCGCATAAGGATGGCGAGGTGAGCGACATCACCGTGTGGTGCAGCAACGATTACTTGGGCATGGGCCAGCACCCCGATGTGGTGGCCGCGATGGTCGATTGTGTGCAGGCCTGCGGTACGGGCGCGGGGGGCACGCGCAATATCTCGGGTAACACGCACCACCATCTGATGCTGGAACGCGAACTGGCCGATTTGCACGGCAAAGAGGGCGCTTTGCTGTTCACCAGCGGGTACGTGTCCAACTGGGCGGCGCTGTCGACCCTTGGCGCCCGCATCCCAAATGCGGTGATCCTGTCCGATGCAGGCAACCACGCGAGCATGATCGAAGGCGTGCGCCATTCGCGCGCCGATAAGGTGATTTGGAAGCACAACGATTGGCGCGACCTTGACCGCAAACTGGCCGCTGTGGGCGATCGCCCCAAGATCGTCGCCTTTGAGTCGGTCTATTCGATGGACGGCGATATCGCCCCGATCAAGGAAATTGTCCAAGTCGCCAAAGCCCATGGCGCGATGACCTATATCGACGAAGTGCACGCCGTGGGGATGTATGGTGCGCGCGGCGGCGGCGTGTCCGAACGCGAAGGCCTGGCAGATCAGATCGATCTGATCGAGGGCACTTTGGGCAAAGCCTATGGCGTGGTGGGCGGCTACATCACGGGCTCTGCGCCCCTGTGCGATTTCATCCGCAGCTTTGCCAGTGGCTTTATTTTTACCACCGCCCTGCCCCCTGCGGTGGCGGCGGCGGCCACAGCGTCGATCCGCCATCTGAAACAGTCACAGGTCGAGCGCGCGCGCCAGCAACAGCAAGTCGCCAAACTGCGCGCAAGGCTAGACCGCCTTGGCATTCCGCATATGAAAAACGACAGCCATATCGTGCCCGTGATGATCGGTGATCCCGTCAAATGCCGCATGATTTCAGATATCCTCATGCGCGAATGGGGCATTTATGTGCAGCCCATCAACTATCCCACTGTGGCAAAGGGCACCGAACGCCTGCGCATCACGCCGTCCCCCTATCACACCGATGCCGATATCGACCATCTGGCAACCGCGCTCCACTCCCTTTGGTCACGCTGCGCTATTTCGCATGCGGTGGCGTAAAGCAACCGTCCCTCGCTTCTCTTTTTCAAAAATATCCTGCGGGGGTGAGCGCAGCGAGGGGGGCGCATAGCCCCCCTTATCAGTCAAAGAAACCAGCGCCTGCACGGCCCAGCAATTCATCAGCCAAGGCAACACCAAGGGCCGAGCCCCCCGCCGCTTTGCCGCGCAGATCACCCGCAATCACGCGGCTGCCATCTGGGCGCAGGATTTCACCGCGCAGCCACAGGTCCTCGCCGTCCAGCACCGCAAGCCCCGCTATCGGCGTCTCGCATGATCCATCAAGGCGGGCCAAAAACGCGCGCTCGGCTGTCAGTTGCAGGCCAGTTGGGCCGTGGTGGATTGCATCCAGCATCGCTTTTGCGCCGGTATCAGATACCCGCCGTTCAATGCCAATTGCGCCTTGCGCCACGGCAGGCAGCATCTGGCCCAAATCAATTGGCCCGCGCGCGTGATGCGCCATGCCCAAGCGATTTAGCCCCGCCATGGCCAAAAACGTGGCATCGGCCACGCCATCGATAAGCTTTTTCATGCGCGTTTGCACATTGCCGCGAAATTCGACCAATTGCAGATCGGGCCGCATATGCGCGAGTTGCGCGCGCCGCCGCAGGCTGCTTGACCCCACCTTGGCCCCCTGTGGTAACGCCTCTAAACGGGCAAACCCTGGTGAGACAAAGGCATCGCGCACATCTTCGCGCGGCAGATAGCAGTCCAATATCAGCCCATCTGGCTGCACGGTGGGCATATCTTTCATCGAATGCACGGCAATATCGATATCGCCTGCCAGCAGCGCCTCTTCAATCTCGCGGGTGAACAGACCTTTGCCGCCAATGTCTTTCAGCGCGCGGTCAAGGATTTGGTCACCCATTACCTTGATCACCACTATCTCAAAGGCCGCTTCGGGCAAATCAAAGGCAGCCATCAGGCTGCGGCGTGTTTCACGCGCCTGCCACAACGCCAGCGGCGAGCCGCGCGTGCCAATGCGAAAGGGTGCGTCGGGGGTGGGAAACTGTATATCCATAGCGCAGATTAGCCAGCGCGCGCACAGGCTTCAACCCCCTAGCAGCACCGCCGCCTGCAAAGAAAATCCATGTTGCGCTATTTCGTTCAGCGAAATACCATCGCGCTATTCCGTAAAAGGTTCATCAGTTTATGCCCACATCAGACCTTGACGCACCAACGCAGCGCATTTTGGCCATTGCGGAATTGATCGCAGAGCGCGGGCCAATCACCTTGGTGGAACTGTGCGCCGCCCTGCCCTTTAGCCGCGCGGCCATTTGGCGCGCGGTAGGTACGCTGCGCCTGCAAGGCTGGGTGCGGATGCGCGCGGGGGACAATGCGTTCGAGATGCGCGGCGAATTAGCAGATCGCCTTGCCCGCGGTCATCGCAGCAACCCCGAGGTCGAAGCGATTGCCCCGATCCGCGAGCGCATCATGGGATATGGCCCCGTGCATGTGGAACTGGGCGGATTTACGAGCACGGGCGTGTTTCGCGTTTTGGAAAGCACGCGCAAATCCTATTACTCGGGCCAGTTTAGCGTGCCATCTTTGGTGGATGATGATCTGGCGATTGCAGCTCAACTGACCATCCCGCCGCCCAGTTTGGTGCTGCATCTGCGCGCCTTTATGGTCAGTGCCCGTGATGATGAACGGCGGGTGATTACGTCAGGCGAACATGGCCGCGTGATCGCAAAACTGCGCGATGTGGGCCATATTTGGCAAGAAGACCACAGCGGAATTGCCATGGCTTTGCCCGAGTTTCGCGGCTTTGCCTTGCGGGCGGAATTGTGGCGCGTGGGCAAAGGCGATATCGCGCGGTTTCGCACGCAGATGGAGGCATTCTTGGCCGAGCAGCAGGGGCTGTTTCCCGCCACAACCCCGCTGTCAGGCAATTATGCGGTCAACTCCAATGTGCCGTCTTCAATCAGGAACGCATATCCATAGGCGGGCAGGTTGAGGTTGCCTGCGGTCAAACGGGCCAAATGCGGCCCCAGCAGCAGCGCTTGACCGCGCAGGTACAGGTGCACGGGGCTGGCCGATAGGTTGAACACACAGGTCAAGTTTATGCCGTTGTACTGGCGGCGCAGGGCCAAAATCGGTTCGGGCAGATCAAAGAACTGCGCGCTGCCAAAGCGCAGGGCAGGCGTATCGCGGCGCAGGGCAAGGGCTGCGCGATACGCATCCAACACCGAACCATCCCCTTGGATGTCGAGCGCCGCGCGCAATTGCGCAGGTTTGACAGGCAACCAAGGCTCGGCGTTGGAAAACCCACCATAGGGGGCATTATGGGCCCAAACCATGGGCGTGCGGCAGCCATCGCGGCCCTTATTTTCGGGCCAGAAATCGATATAGCCCAAATCGCGCAACTCGTGAAATTCGATATCGGTTTCCGTCTGGCCCAACTCTTCGCCCTGATACATTCCCAGCGTTCCGGGCAAGGACACCAAAAGATTAATCGCTTGGCGCGCAACTGCGTTTGTATCGCCGCCCGCTGGTGTCCAGCGGCTGGCGTGGCGCATCACATCGTGGTTGGAAAACGACCAGCAGGGCCAACCATCAGGCGCGCCCGTTTGAAAATCACTGATACATTTGCGAAAATGCGCCGCCGAATAATCAGGCCCCAGCATGGCAAAGGAATAGGCCATGTGCAGGCGCGTTTGCCCCGATGTATATGCGCCCATCAGGTCAATTTGCCGCGCCTCGCTATCGCCCACCTCGCCCACCAAACTGCGCGCGTCATAGCCATCTACCAGTGCGCGGATACGTTCCAAAACGGCCAGATTTTCGGGCTGCGATTTGGAATATACGTGGTCTTGCGCCTCGTAGGGGTTAATCGGAAAGCCTTTCGGCCCGATCGGGGCTGGGCCATTGTCGCGCAGCTTTGCATCGTGGGTGTAGAAGTTTACAGTGTCCAAACGGAACCCATCCACCCCGCGTTCCAGCCAAAAGCGCATACTGTCCAGCAGCGCATCCACTGCATCCGTGCAATGAAAATTCAAATCAGGCTGCGATGTCAGAAAGTTATGCAGATAATACTGGCGGCGGCGCGGATCAAACATCCACGCACTGCCACCAAAGACAGAAAGCCAATTATTCGGCGGGCCGCCATCGGGTTTTGGGTCTGCCCACACATACCAGTCCGCCTTTGGGTTCGTGCGATTGGCGCGGCTTTCAGTGAACCAAGGGTGCTGATCAGAGGAATGCGAAATCACCTGATCGATGATCACCTTTAGGCCCAAATCATGCGCAAGCGCAAGCAGCGCATCGAAATCGTCCATCGACCCGAACAGGGGATTTATGCCCGTATAATCAGATACATCATACCCCATATCGCGGTCAGGCGAGGTGAAGAACGGCGATAGCCAAATTGCATCAACGCCCAAATCGGCAATATGGGAAAGACGCTGCGTTATGCCAGGCAAATCACCAATGCCATCGCCATTGCTGTCTTGAAAAGAGCGGGGGTAAATCTGGTAAATTACCCCGCCGCGCCACCAATCTTGATCCATCTTTCCCCCCACAGTGCCTGCAAATTGCTTGCACATAACGCCCCAGATTTGCAAGCAGGGCCGCGTTAGGAATGGTTGCAATAGTCAAAGCGCGCAAAATCCGCGCTCCAGCCTTGGCCCGTTAAATCCATCGCAAACATACCAATGAAAGCACCCGTAAAGCTGGCGTGTTCGCCAGCGCCGCCCTCATCCGAAATCAACGAGGCGTCCAAGGGCGCGCCAAATGCAGCCCGCGCGCCCGTTTGCTGCCAAAAGAATTGAAGATCCGCGCCACGCACTTCTGCGCTGATGGTGATGGGACCGTCCTTTATGGGATGGGTCACGCCAAAACTTAAGCCTTCCGTCACATCGCCCGCGCAAGATACCTGTTGCAGCACAAGGCTGCCCTTGGCATCGCGCGTCACCCAAGCTGCATGGAACTTGTGGCGGTTGTAGTAATGTACCAGTCCCGCCCCGCGCTGAAAATTGGGCGGGGCGGCGGACAGGGTGGTGGCCGCGTCAATGGATGGTTCTTCTTGCCTGCGCGCGATCAGCGATTGTTCAAACCACGACCCAATGCTTTCGCGCCCAATCAGGCGCAGCGCCCCCTGCCCCAACATGAACAAACGTTCAGGATATGGCGTGCGCAGCCATTGAAAATCATCTGGCAACTGCGTGGCGGTCGCAAAATCATAGTGCAGCGGCACGTCAGGTTTTCGCGCGGGTGCCGCCTTGAAAATCGAAGGCGGTGCCAGCCCATTTCCTGTATAGGCGCAGGGCTTCAGATACAGCCAATCATCAGCGCGCCATTCTACCTGTGAAATTCCCGTCTCGCGCCCCGTGGTGCAAAACGCCCCGCGCGGGCCTTTTTGCGGGCGCCCGCACAGAAACGTGTGATAAGCCGCGCCATCGGCCCCTTCGACGTACTGGCCGTGGCCCGTGCGCTGGATAGGGTGGTCTGGCGTAAAGCGGGCGGTCATCAAATGCTTGTCTGGGTGCACCTGATAGGGCCCTGTGATGGTTTTTGACCGCGCCATTGTAACGGCGTGATCATACCCCGTGCCGCCTTCGGCAACCGTCAGGTAATAATAATCGCCGCGTTTGAACAGATGCGGCGCTTCGGTCAGGCCCAGATCGCTGCCTGCAAAAATGTCATGCACGGGCCCAATCAGGCCCTTTTTCCGGGTGCCATTCTTGCAATTCGATCCCGTCAAAGCGGTCATTGGCGGGGTTTTGGCCGCTGCCTTTGGGGCCGTGGTTCCAACGCATGTTCAAAAACCATTTGCGCCCGCCTGCATCATGAAACAAGCTGGGATCAAAGCCCGAGGAGTTTACATAAATCGGGTCAGACCACGGCCCTTCTATGCTGGGCGCGGTCGTTATGTAGTTGTGGGCGTCTTTGAAATCGCCCGACAGGCGTTTGACATCGGTATAAACCAGCCAAAACACGCCATCGGCATAGGACAAACACGGCGCCCACACACCGCAACTGTCAGGGTTGCCGCGCATATCCAACAGCGCGGCGCGCGCCAATGGCCGCGCGGCTAACCGCCAATTTGCCAAATCCTCCGAAGCGTGAATTTGCACACCTGGATACCATTCAAACGTAGATGTAGCGATGTAATAGGTATCCCCGACGCGGCAAATGCTGGGATCAGGATTAAAGCCGCGCAGTATGGGATTTTCGATCATCGCTTTGCTCCGTTATTGCAAGCAGGGCGCGCAGCAAGGGCACGCGCGCCCTGCGAATAAGACTGATCCTAGGGAGGACCACCAGCCTTATGTCGTGAAGCTTGCTAGCGCAGCAGCGCGCGGGCCGCCTCGGGGCCCAAAGCTTCGGGCCGTGTGCAGGTGGTGGAAAGGGTAATGAACTGCCCCGTTTCGCCCGATTTCAAGATCGATGTCATCACATCCACCCCGTGCAAAGTACGCTCTAGGCTGCAGCGCGTATCGCGCCCTGCTGCAATGGCGGCGACCATATCGGCCAGCCCTGCCGTGCGATAATTGGCCAGCGGCGCGCCTTGGTGGCTGACATCATTGATCACGCCAAAGGGATGCTCCCACGGGGCAACATCATGCAACGCGCCATCAGTGCCCGCCATTTGCAAAGCCCCGCCAAAAAAGTTCGGGTCTGGCACATACAGCGTGCCTTCCGTGCCATACAATTCAAAATGGTTGCGCTTGTGATGCCAGACATCCCAACTGGCCGAAAATGAAATCGTCGCGCCCGACTGAAACTCCATCAAGGACTGAATGTTCGACGGGGTTTTGACAGGTACAGTTTGCCCCGCCAAATCGCCCGACCCAATCGTGCGGGTTTGGCTGGCCGACGATGTCAGCGCGCCCACGCGGGCCACGGGGCCAAGCAAGTTGATAAGGTTTGCTATATAATAAGGGCCCATGTCCATGATTGGCCCTGCACCTGGCTGATAGAAAAACGCAGGGTTTGGATGCCAACTTTCGGGGCCGTGGGCCTGAATGGCGGCATTGCCCGTGGTGATCTGGCCCAGTTTGCCGCTGTCGATCAGATCGCGCGCTTGTTGATGCGCAGCCCCAAGGAAGGTGTCAGGCGCGCAGCCCACGCGCAGGTTTTTGGCCGCTGCCAGCGCGCGCAACTCTTCGCCTTCGGCCAATGTCAGCACCAGCGGCTTTTCCGAATAGGCGTGTTTGCCCGCCTGTAAAATGCTGCGTGTCACCGCAAAATGCACCGCAGGGATGGTCAAATTGATCACAACGTCAATATCGCCCCGCGCCAGCAGATCATCCACGGAATAGGCGGTGGTGTTAAAGGCGGCGGCCTGATTTTCGGCCACCTCCATATTCACATCCGCAACCCCGCGCACATTCAGCCCCTTGAACAGCGGCGCAAGGCGCAAATACGCCGAACTGATATTGCCGCAACCGATAATGCCGATACCCATTTCCATAATTCGCTCCTTAAAAAGTCTTGGCTGATGCCAGCGCGCGGCGGGCAAAGCGGGCGTGATCTGAGGGGTTGTCATGTTCCATCACAAAATTCTCAACGCCAATGGCGCGCAGGGCAGGCATTATTGCACCCCAATTCACGGTGCCGTGGCCCACATCGGCCCAGCCATCTTCGTCTGTATTCTCGCCCGCGGGCGCAATGTCTTTGACATGGGCGGCGATAATGCGGGACTTATGCGCGTCAATCCATGCCAGCGGATCAGCCCCGCCGCGCACCACCCAAGCCACGTCCATTTCCCATGCCAAATCTGGCCCGCCTTCAAACAGGGCGGTCTGCGGGATCGTGCCATCAGGCAGGGCCACAAATTCAAAATCATGGTTGTGCCAGCCAAATTTCAAGCCCGCCGCAACTACAGGCGCGCCCGCCTTTTGCAACCGCGCGCCAAGCGCCCGCCAACCAGCGCCGTCAGTGGGGCGCATATCGGGATGAATCCACGGCACGATCACCTGAGACATCCCCAGCGTTTTGGCCACCTCAATCGCCCAGTCTGGGGTTTCTTCCACTTGATCCAGCCCAAAATGCCCCGACTGCATTTTCAGCCCTGTATCCTTTAGCCCTGCGGCAAGTTCCGCCAATGTGGCCTTGTCTGCGTACAAGCCGCCAAAGCCTTCGGCCCCGTCATAGCCCAAATCGGCCAGCATTTTTAACGTATCTCCCAAAGGCGGATAATTGCGTGACGAGTAAAGTTGATAGGAAAACATCATAAATCCTTGGTGTTAGCCATAAGTGGCGGAATGCAGATCGCGCAAGGAAAAGCGCGGGGGCGCGCCTGCCGTGGCGGGAGTAAAGGTAAGGGTTGCGGTGTGGCTGGGAAACAGCGTGATGGCATTTTGCGAAAAACACCCCGCGACATCAGATTCAACCGATACGAACAGCGCAAGGTTTTGCGTCGCAATGTCAATCTGATAGCCGCCGTCCGTTGCCGTGACATTATGTTTCAGACCAGCGGGCAGCAGATCATAGGCCTTATATGGCAGCGGCGCAAAATGATCGCCGCCAAGACGGGTGTCGCCCTGCGCCCAAGTATAAGCCAACATCTCGCCCGCGCGCAGATCGGCCTTGGGGATGGTCAGCGCGCAGACGGCATCACCCGCCACGTGCACCGTTGCCGTTGCCAAATCGCGCGTTTTGCCCGCCATATCCACGGCCATAGCGGAAACGGTCACATCCAGCGCGGCATCATCGTTAATTGCGCGCAGTTCGATCACATCACCCATCGGCACAGCAGATACAAACACAGGCGCATAGAACGCCTTCGCCATGTGATGCATCAATTTCCAGCCGCCGCCATGATCCAGCGATGACCACGAACAGACAGGCCACGTGTCATTTAACTGCCAAATCAGCGTGCCCATGCAATGCGGTTTCAGAGATCGCCAATGCGTCACAGCCGTTTTAATCGCCAGCCCTTGCTGCACTTGGGACAGGTAAACAAAGTTCTCAAAACCTACAGGAAAGCGGAAATAGCGGAACATGGTTTCGGCAATCCGCGCATTACCGCCCGCATTCTTTTGATGACTTTCCATCACGGGGGCCGCGATGTTGAAATCGGCAGGATCGGCAAATTTGCGGATCACATCCATCGACGGATAGGACTGAAAGCCAAATTCGCTGCAAAAACGGGGGGATACATCGCGGTAGTGGTCAAAATCGCGCCCCTCGTGCCAGACGCTCCAAAAATGCATATCGCCTTTGGAATCGTCATGCCACGCATCGCCAAAATCCATAGGGCCAGGGCTGGGGCTGGACGGCCACCAAACTGCATGGGGAACGGCGGATTTCAGCGCCGCCTCAACAGTGCGGTTCAGGCGGTCATAACCCACCAAATAGCGGTCGCGATTTGCGCGGGTTTCAGGAAACCACGTCAGCGCGCCAATCAGTTCGTTATCGCCGCACCACAAAATCATCGAGGCGTGGTGATGCAGACGCAGGGCCTGTTCGCGCACTTCGACGGCGACATCGGATAAAAACGCATCATCGGCGGGGTAGATATGGCAGGAAAACATGAAATCTTGCCAGACCATCAGGCCCATCTCGTCGCACAGATCAAAGAACCATGTCGGTTCATACCGCCCGCCGCCCCAAACGCGGATCATGTTCATATTGGCGTCCACTGCCGATTGCAGCAGATCGCGGGTCGCCTCAATGGTGATACGTCCCGCCAGCGCATCGGCGGGAATCCAGTTCGCGCCCTTGGCAAAAATATCGCGGCCATTGATGGCGAATTTAAAGCCAAGGCCAGCCTCGTCTTTGGTGGTGATCAATTTGGCGTCGCGCAGGCCAATGCGGCGCGTCTGGGTTTGATCGCCCAACGTGGCGGTCAGATCATGCAAAGGCTGCGCGCCCTGCCCCGCTGGCCACCAAAGTTCGGGGTTCCTGATGGCCAAAATCACATGGACGCGGCCATTTTGTACGGCAGCCGTCGCGCTTTGCCCGCAAAGGGTAAAGGTAACCTCCCCCTGCCCTGCCACTGTTGCCGTCACCGCCACCTCGACTAAACCATCGCTATGGCACTGCGAAATCAGCAGGTTTTCGATGCGATTTGCTGCGATTGGTTCTAGATACAAATCGCCATACAGCCCGAATGTCGCAAGGGCGATGTTCCAATCCCACCCAAAATCGCAGGACGGCTTGCGCAGCATATTGCCATTGTGAATGGGTGTATTGTTTGCCGAAAAAGGCACAAAATAGGGCTGGGCCGCCTGCCGATTTGCTGCCTCGATTTGCGGAGAGCGGAAGGTGATGGCGATGTCATTCGCCCCTTTGCGAAGGGCGTGCGAAACATCCACCCGATAGCTGCGGAACATCGTGTCGGACGCATGAACAACAATGCCGTTGATCGCAATTTCCGCGACAGTGTCCAGCATCGAGACGACCAGCACCATATCGCTGCGATCACATTCAAACTTGCGCGTCGCCACCCAATCACTGCCGCAAATCCAGCGCAGTTCATATTCATTGCGCCCAAAATAAGGGTCTGGGATCAGCCCCGCACTATGCAGCGCTGATATCCCATCACCGGGCAGGGCCATCGAGCAGGCGTGG
>CAMAWZ010000055.1 GCA_945861995.1 Pseudorhodobacter antarcticus | reverse complement strand
GCCCCTGACCTCTGGCGCGCAAACCACGACACCTACCGCCGCCGCCCCAAAGAAATCGATGATCAATTCGGATTTCAATACGTTTTTGCGAATGCTGACCACGCAGATCAAAAACCAAGATCCGACAAACCCGATGGAATCGGCCGATTTTGCCGTGCAACTGGCCACGTTTTCGGGGGTAGAGCAGCAGGTGAAAACCAATGATATGCTGTCCCAGCTCTCCAGCCAGTTTGGCGTGATGGGCATGTCGCAATTGGCTGCATGGGTTGGGCAAGAGGCGCGCGCGCCAAGCCCTGTGTATCTGGGCAACAGCGATGTCACCCTGACCTACGCTTCGGCAACAGGGGCAGATCGCGCGGTGCTGTCTGTGCGCGATGCAAATGGAAATGTCGTCGGACGCGAAGATGTGCCCTTGGGCAATGGCCCGCACCAATGGGCCGGGTTTGATCTCAAGGGCGCGCCTTTGCCCAATGGAAAATATACCCTCACCCTAGAAAGCTATCAGGGCGAGCGTAAACTGGGCGAAGCCACGCCAGTTGAGGCGTATTCGCGTATTCAAGAAGCGCGGTCTGGCCCCACTGGCACCGTTTTGGTGCTGGAAGGCGGGATTGAAGTGCCCGCAACATCCGTCACGGCTCTGCGTGTTGCGGGGTCTGCGGGTACGGAAACGGGCAACGGCGCATCTAACGGGTCTTCCACTGCGCCTAATTCTGGCACAACCACGCCGCCGCAAACACAAAGCGGGTATCCGCAGCAATCGGATGGGGCTGCGGATTTGGGCGGCGCGGAGACGGGCGGTGGCTATGATGTGCCAAGTGAAAACCCGCCCAACACATTAGATGAATATGGCCAGCCCATACCCGAAACCTATACCCCCAACTAAGGCCAAGGCGGCCCACGCATAGGCTCGGGTGCGGCGCGGTTCGGGGGCTTTGGTTTTATCGCCCGACGCAATCAGCGCGCCTTCGATCAGGCGGGGCAGGCGGGGGCCAAAGCGGGCCATCACCTGCGCTGCTTGGGCGATATCGCGCAGCAGGGCGGCAGGCCCCACATTCTTGCGCACATAATCTTCCACCACGGGGCGGGCGACGTGCCAAATATTGATCGCAGGATCAAGGCTGCGCGCGACGCCTTCGACCACAACCATTGTGCGTTGTAGTAAAATCAGCTCGGTTCGGGTTTCCATGCCAAAACGTTCTGTCACCTCGAACAAATGGCCCAGCAGGCGCGACATGGACAGGCGGGTTGCGTCCATGCCAAAGATGGGCTCGCCCACCGCGCGCAAGGCCAGTGCGAATTCGTCGATATCGCGGTCTGCGGGCACATAGCCCGCTTCGAAATGCACTTCGGCCACGCGGCGATAGTTGCGCTGCATAAATCCCATCAGGATTTCGGCATAAACGCGGCGGGTATAGGCATCGATCCGCCCCATTATCCCGAAATCCAGCGCGATGATATCGCCGTTCGCGGCCACTTTCAGATTGCCTTGGTGCATATCGCCGTGAAAAAGCCCGTCGCGCAGCGCGTGCGATAGGAAAAGCTGCAGCACACGCGCGCCCAATTCAGTGCGGTCAACAACGCCCACGTCAAGCAACGCCCCCATCGCACCGCTATCGGACATCGACGGGCTGTTAACCCAAGCCAGCGTCATCACCCGCCGCCCCGAATAATCCCACACAGGCAAAGGCACGGAAAAGCCCGCGTCATTTTTGGTATTCTCGGCAAATTCGCTGGCTGCCGCCGCTTCTAGCCGCAGATCAAGCTCGGCCATGACCACGCTTTCAAAATGCGCAATCACCTCGGTGGGGCGCAGGCGGCGGGCAAAGGGGGCCAAAACCTCAATCGTGCGGGCGGCAAAGTAAAACGCATCCACATCGCGGCGAAAGGCGCGTTCAATGCCAGGGCGCAGCACCTTTACCGCCACATCCGCGCCTGTCGCGCGCAGGCGGGCGCGGTGGACTTGGGCAATTGACGCGGCCGCAACCGGCTGCGAAAACTCGTCAAACATATCGGCCAAGGGGCGGCCCAAATCCGCCTCAATCGCGGCGCGCGCCTCGGCCTGCCCAAAGGGGGGGAGTTTGTCTTGCAGGTATTTCAGCTGCCCCGCCAATTCCTCGCCCACAATATCGGGGCGCGTGGCAAGGGTTTGGCCAAATTTTATGTAAGCAGGCCCGAGCGCCGAAAGGGCACGTGTCACAGGCGGCAAGGCAGGGTCGCCGCGCAGGCCCAGCCATTTAAACGGCCAACCCAGCAGTTTTGCCGCCAGCCGCAATTGGGGCGGGGCATCCAGTGCCAGCAAAACCGCCCCCATTGCGCCCGAGCGTTCAAAGGTGGCGCCCGTGCGGATCAGCCGCCAAATGTTATGCGGCCCGCGCACCTAAATCTTCCATCCCGAATGTAGCGCGGCAATGCCCATCGATAGGTTTCGGTAAGATACCAGATCAAAACCCGCCGTGCGGATCATGGCCGCAAAGCTGTCTTGATTTGGAAACTTGCGAATAGATTCGACCAAATACTGATAGCTACCCCTATCATTCGCCACGATCTGGCCCATCACGGGAATCACGTTAAAGCTGTATTTGTCATAGGCCCATTGTGCCAAATCATTTGGAATTTGGCTGAATTCCAGCACCATCAACCGCCCGCCAGGGCGCAGCACGCGGTATGCCTCGGCCAGCGCATCGGGAATGCGGGTGACATTTCGGATACCAAAAGAAATTGTGTAAACATCGAAGGAGTTATCGGCAAAGGGCAGGGCCATCGCATCGCCCACAATCCAGTCAAGGCGAGTGGCCAGCGCCTCTGCATCCGCCCTTTGCCGCCCAGCGATCAGCATGGATTCGGTCATATCCAAAACAGTGGCGGTCGATCCTGCCGCACGCCCCAAAAAGCGAAAGGCCACATCGCCCGTGCCGCCTGCGACATCCAGCAGCTTTTGCCCCGCGAGCGGCGCAAGCCAATCCATCATTGCGTCTTTCCACAAACGATGCATCCCTGCCGACATTAGATCATTCATGATGTCGTATTTGCTGGCCACGCGGGTGAAAACCCCGTGCACCATGCCTGCCTTGTCGCCCTCGGGCACGGTTTGAAATCCGAAATGAGTGGTGCCAAGATCAGGGGGTGTGGTGTTCATTTGCTCTTGCCGATTGCTGCGCATTTGCCACTTATAGGGGTTAAGTTGCCGCGCCTCAATGCGCCCTAATGTCCAAAGGCCGAAATGCCCGAATTACCCGAAGTGGAAACCGTGCGCGCGGGGCTTTTGCCCGCGATGGAGGGGCAAGTTATTGCACGGGCCGAGGTGAACCGCGCAGATTTGCGCTGGCCCTTCCCGCCAAATATGGCCGCGCGGCTTACAGGCGCGCGGATTTTGGCGCTGCGGCGTCGGTCAAAGTATATTCTGGCAGATTTGGACAGCGGCGAGACGCTGCTGATCCATTTGGGAATGTCGGGGCGGATGTTGGTGTCGGGGGTGATGATTGGGGATTATGTCCATGCCCACCCAGCCCCACAAAAGCATGACCATGTTGTGCTGCACATGGCGGGCGGAGCACAGGTGACGTTCAACGACCCGCGCAGATTTGGCGCGATGGATTTAATGAAAACCGAAGGGGCCGAAGCGCACCCTTTGGTGGCGGGCCTTGGGCCAGAACCATTGGGCAATGCCTTTGATGGCCCATACTTGGCGGCCAAATTGGCAGGGCGCAAGACGCCCATCAAATCGGCGTTGCTGGATCAACGCATCGTGGCAGGGCTGGGAAATATCTATGTGTGCGAGGTGCTGCACCGCGCCCGCATCGCTCCAGATCGCCTTGCGGGCGAAGTGAAAGATGCCGCCGCCCTTGTGCCGATTATCCGTGATGTGTTGGGCGAGGCGATTGCCGCAGGCGGGTCATCCTTGCGCGATTATCGGCAGGCAGATGGGGAACTTGGCTATTTTCAACACGCCTTTGCTGTTTATGGCCGCGCGGGGGAGCCTTGCCTAGCGCCCACTTGCGGCGCAGAAATTAGGCGTCTCGTGCAATCGGGGCGGTCAAGTTTTTATTGCCCGCGCTGCCAAAGCTAGCGGCATCACAAAAGGAAACGACATGGCCTATGACACGCTGATCGTGCAGATCAAAGACAAGATCGCCCTGATCACCCTGAACCGCCCCGAGGCGATGAACGCCCTGAACACCAAAATGATGCAGGAATTGGCGCAGGCATTGGGCGCAGCAGACAAGGACGCCGCAGTGCGCTGCATTGTCATTACAGGGTCTGACCGCGCTTTTGCCGCTGGCGCAGATGTGCGCGAGATGGCGGACAAAAGTTTTGCCGAAGTTTTCTTTGACGATTTATTCGGCCCGCAGGCGGATGCGATTGCCCGCATTCGCAAGCCGATCATAGCCGCAGTGGCAGGCTATTGCCTTGGCGGCGGCTGCGAGTTGGCCCTGATGTGCGATTTCATCATTGCGGCCGATACGGCCAAGTTTGGCCAGCCCGAGATTAACCTGGGCATCGTGGCGGGCATGGGCGGCACCCAGCGCCTGACCCGCGCGGTTGGCAAGGCCAAGTCAATGGATATGCATCTGACGGGCCGATTTATGGGGGCGGAGGAGGCCGAGCGCGCGGGACTGGTTTCGCGCGTTGTCAAGGCAGCAGCGTTGCTGGATGAGGCGCTTGGCGCAGCAGGCACTATTGCCCAGAAATCGCAACTGGCGGCAATGGCGGTCAAAGAATCGGTGAACCGCGCCCAAGAAACCAGCCTGCATGAGGGGCTGATTTTTGAGCGGCGCCTGTTTCACGCCCTGTTCTCTACCGAAGATCAAAAAGAAGGCATGGCCGCCTTTTTGGAAAAGCGCCCCGCGCAATTTCAAGATCGCTAGGTTTCCAGCGCGGCTGCATCGCTTTTCGGGGAATTCGCGGTTGACAGCGTGCAGCCAGCCGTCTAGTAGGCTGGCTTCAAGTTGAACTACAGATCCGGAATTATTCGCATGGCAAATACCGCCCAGTCCAAAAAGCGCGCCCGTCAATCCGAAGCGCGTCACGACATCAACAAGGCGCGCCGTTCGCGTATCCGCACCTTCCTGCGCAAAGTGGAAGAGGCGCTTGCTTCGGGTCAGCAAAATGCAGCTGCAGAAGCTTTGAAAAACGCCCAGCCAGAATTGGCGCGCGGCGTCACAAAGGGTGTGATGCACAAGAACACCGTAGCCCGCAAAATGTCCCGCCTCGCCTCGCGCGTTAAGGCTTTGGGCGCTGCTGTTTCGGCCTAATTGGTTGAACAATTTAGACAAAAGCGCGGCTGGAAACAGCCGCGCTTTTTGCGCTTTTAATAACGATTTTATCCAATTTTTGCCTCTGCGTTGCGCATTTGCATCCTTTGAAAAAGCTTTGTCGATTCGGCCCCGACAAAGCCCTGTCAAGTTAGAAGTTCGGTTGCGCTTTACCCTGCGGTCTTGTTATTCTGCCGTCAGCGAGTCGCATCGCGAGAGGGGACGTGCCGAAACTAAATCTAAGGTTGCATCAAGGGTCGCTGCCAAGATAACAGACCCAAGGCGTAAAAACCTTTCTTTATCATAGGCTTGTATCACAGTTGGGCCTGTTGCCCGCATTTTGTATCGGCTTTCGCCTGTTTCTAGGCGAAGGGCGTGAAGCTGTATGCAAAGTGGAATTCGTTTATGGCTTGCTGCCACAACGAGACAGACCTTGGGTGCGCACGAGCAGGGGTTGTGTATAAAGTAATAAAAGACGCAATAAATTGCGTCTGTAATTGGACTGGATAAGGAATGCCATCTGCGGTTTGGCTGCGCTCGCGTGAAGATCTTATAAAGCGAATCGGCAAGAATAATTTTGTTAGTTGGATCGAGCCTTTGCTTTTGCAGGGGCTTGTGGACGGCGTTGCGACGTTTGTTGTGCCAACAAGTTTTTTCGGCGATTGGGTCAAGCGCAACTTTGGGGATCAAATTCTTGCGCTGCTGCAGGCTGAAGGACAATCTGTGGCGCGGCTAGAGTTTGTTTTGGGACAAGACGCTTCGATCGATGTCTCGGCGCCACTGCGCGCGCCGCGCGTGTTGGCAAAGCGCGATGTCCGCGCCGAATCACCTTTGCCAGGCGCAACGCTGGATACTCGATTTACCTTTGACAGTTTCGTTGTGGGCAAACCAAATGAACTTGCCCATGCCGCCGCGCGCCGTGTGGCCGAAGGTGGGCCTGTCAGTTTTAACCCGCTGTTTTTGTACGGCGGTGTCGGCCTTGGTAAAACGCATCTGATGCACGCGATTGCCCATGAATTGCAGGCCCGCCAGCCCGAATTGCGGGTTTTGTATCTGTCGGCCGAGCAGTTTATGTATCGGTTCGTGCAAGCCCTGCGCGAAAAGCAGATTATGGATTTCAAGTCCATTTTCCGCAGCGTTGATGTGCTGATGGTTGATGACGTGCAATTCATTGCGGGCAAAGATTCGACCCAAGAAGAATTCTTTCATACATTCAACGCTTTGGTGGATCAGAACAAACAAATCATCATCTCGGCAGACCGCGCGCCGGGCGAAATTAAGGATTTGGAAGACCGCATCAAAAGCCGGATGCAATGCGGTTTGGTGGTGGATTTGCACCCAACTGACTATGAGTTGCGTCTGGGTATCTTGCAAACCAAGGCCGATTATTATGCCGTGCAGTACAAGGGCTTGGTGATTAACCACGGCGTTTTGGAATTTTTGGCCCACCGCATCACGTCGAATGTGCGGGTTCTAGAGGGGGCGTTGACGCGTCTGTTCGCCTTTGCGTCTCTTGTCGGGCGCGAGATCAATCTGGAATTGGTGCAAGATTGTCTTTCTGACATTCTGCGCGCATCCGATCGCAAGCTGACCATTGAAGAAATTCAACGCAAAGTGGCTGAACATTACAACATTCGCCTGTCCGATATGATCGGGCCAAAGCGTCTGCGCGCCATAGCGCGCCCGCGCCAAGTGGCGATGTATTTGGCCAAACAACTGACCCCACGTTCTTTGCCCGAAATTGGGCGACGCTTTGGCGGGCGCGATCATACAACGATCATGCACGGCGTGCGCAAAATCGAAGATTTGATGTCAACGGACAGCCAGTTGTCTGATGATTTGCTGCGGTTGCGCCGTGCACTTCAGGGCTAGCGTTTTGCCTTGCGATACGGCAGAAATCGGCTAGTTTAGCCTTCCCAAGTGCCTGATGCGCATTAGGGATTGTGCAGGGGATGGATAAATGAAGCTAAGCATTGAACGCGCTGTTTTGCTGAAAGCCTTGGCGCAGGCGCAATCCGTTGTAGAGCGGCGCAACACCATCCCGATTCTGGCCAATGTGCTGATCGAGGCAGAGGGCAGCGCGGTGACCTTCCGTGCCACCGATTTGGATATCGAAGTGCAAGATCGTGCGGGCGCTATGGTTGAACGCGCGGGGGCGACCACGGTGTCGGCTGTCATGCTGCACGAGATTGTGCGCAAACTGCCCGATGGCGCGCTGGTGGCCTTAACCGATGATGCCGCTTCGGGCCGCCTGACAATTGCCGCAGGGCGCAGCACCTTTAGCCTTGCGACCCTGCCGCGCGAAGATTTCCCAGTGATGGCGTCTAGCGAATATACGACCAATTTCTCGGCCCCTGCGCCTGTGCTGCGCCGACTGTTCGACAAAGCCAAGTTTGCGATTTCCACCGAAGAGACACGCTATTACCTGAACGGGGTCTATATGCACGTCGCCGCAGGCGAGGGCGGGCAAAAGCTGCGCTGCGTGGCCACCGATGGCCACCGCCTTGCCCGCATTGATGCCGATTTGCCGAGCGGGGCTGCTGGTATGCCGGGCGTGATCGTGCCGCGCAAAACCGTGAACGAGTTGAAAAAGCTTTTGGAAAATGACGAAGCGATTATTGCGGTGTCGGTGTCTGAAACCAAAGTGCGCTTTGCCACGCCCGAAATTACCCTGACATCCAAGGTGATTGACGGCACCTTCCCTGATTACACACGCGTTATTCCCACGGGCAACACCAAGCGGTTGGAAGTGGACGCTGCCGAATTTGCCCGCGCTGTTGACCGCGTGGCGACTGTATCATCCGAACGTTCGCGCGCGGTGAAACTGTCGCTGGACGAAGACCGCTTGGTTCTCTCGGTCAACGCGCCTGATTCGGGTGCAGCGGAAGAAGAATTGGCCGTGGCTTATGGCGATGAGCATTTTGAAATTGGCTTTAACGCCAAATACTTGCTGGAAATTGCCAGCCAAGTTGACCGCGAAAATGCTGTGTTCATGTTCAACTCGTCAGGCGATCCAACCCTGATGCGCGAGGGGAATGACACCTCGGCGGTGTATGTCGTGATGCCGATGCGCGTTTAGGCGCGTGTTTGCGGATAGGGTGAAAGCGGGGGTTTCACACCCCCTAACCCGCGAGCAAGCGCGCGGGTCTGCCCCCGTGAGGTATTTATACCAAAATGAAAGGAAACAGCGTGAGCGGGCTTGCCATTAAGGCCTTGCAGCTGACGCAGTTTCGCAGCCATGCACGGGCGGCGCTGGTGTTTGACGGGCGGCCCGTGGCGATTTCGGGGCCCAATGGCGCGGGCAAAACCAATATTCTGGAAGCTGTATCGCTGTTATCTCCCGGGCGCGGGTTGCGCCGCGCTGGGGCCGAGGATTTGGCGCGCAGGCAGGCGGCTGTGGGCTGGAAGGTGACTGCCGATGTTGCAGGGCTTGGCGCGGATCACCAGATTGAAACATGGGCCGAGGCGGGCGCGGCGCGCACGGTGCGCATTGATGGCAAGGCCGCCCCGCAAACCGCGCTGGGGCGGATTTTGCGGGTGTTGTGGCTGGTTCCTGCGATGGACAGGCTGTGGCTGGATAGCGCCGAGGCGCGGCGGCGCTTTTTAGATCGCATGGCGCTGTCGTTTATGCCCGATCATGCCGAGGCGGTGCTCGCCTATGAAAAGACGATGCGCGAGCGCAATCGACTGCTGAAGGATCACGTGCAAGACGCCCATTGGTATGGCGCGCTAGAGGCACAGATGGCGGCGGCGGGTGCGCAGATCAGCGCCAATCGCGCGCAGGCCTTGGCGCGTATTGCGGCAGCGCAGGCGGAAGGCGGGCCTTTCCCCGTGGCCGATTTGGCAATTGTGGGCGAGGATGCACTTGATTTGGCGGCAGCACTGGTCGCAGGGCGCGCGCGGGATTTAGCGGCTGGGCGCAGCCTGATTGGCCCGCACCGCGCCGATTTGCAGGCGGTTTATGCGGCCAAGGGGGTTGCTGCCGATCAATGCTCGACGGGCGAGCAGAAGGCCCTGCTGATCAGTTTGATCCTGGCCAATGCCCGCGCTTTGGCGCAGGATTTGGGGGCCGCGCCAATTTTGCTGTTGGACGAGGTGGCCGCGCATTTAGACCCTGCCCGCCGCGCCGCATTATATGATGAGATTTGCGCGCTGGGGGCGCAGGCGCTGATGACGGGCACTGAGGCAGGGCTGTTTGACAGCCTTGGCGCGCGCGGGCAATGCTTTGTTCTGGATGACGGGCAGGTGGGGGCGCTATGATTGATATGATCGCCGATTGGGAAGTGACGCCAGCAGATGAAGCGCAGATTGCCCGTCTTCTTGCCCGCAGCTTTGCCACTGATTTTGGTGGGCGCAGTTATTTCCAGCAGCGCCCGCATTTTAGGCTGGTTTGGCGCGAGGGTGGACAGATCATCGGGCATATGGCGGTGATGATGCGGGCCATACGTTTGGGCGGGGCGCTGGTGGATGTGGCGGGTTTGGCCGATGTGGCCACCGATCCAGACCATCGCGGCAGGGGAATTGCAGCCGGTTTGCTGCAAGCCACCATTACGCAGGTGCGCCGCACGCAGGCGGACTATTTCCTTCTGTTTGGAACGGCAGCCCTTTATGGCGCGCATGGTTTTTTACCTTCGCCGAACGTGATCACATATAGCGATTTGCGCGGCGCGGTGACAGGGTTGGTGAAAACCGAGGCGGCGCAAGACATGCGCGTTTTGCCCCTGCGCGGGCGGGACTGGCCCGTTGATGCCCCCGTAGACTTGCTGGGCCATTTGTTCTAGGCCTGCTGCAAAAGGAAATCACATGCATACAACAATTTACGAGTTGGGCCTTTATGCGCTTGGGATGCTGGGCCTTTGGGCGGTTCCTGGCCCTGTTTGGGTGGCGCTGACAGCACGGGCGCTGTCGGGTGGGTTTCGCGCGGCTTGGCCTTTGGCGGTGGGGGTGGCGCTGGGTGATTTGCTGTGGCCGCTGGCGGCGATTTTGGGTCTGTCGTGGATTCATACCGTTTATGGCGATATTCTTGGCCTGTTGCGCTGGGTGGCGGCGGGGGTGTTCATTGTTATGGGTATCATGTTGCTGCGCGCGCCCGCAGGCAGCCTGACGGGCGATAATCGCATGACCAAGCCCGGCCTTTGGGCAGGGTTTACTGTGGGGGTGGCGGCTGTGGTCGGCAACCCGAAGGCGATTTTGTTTTACATGGGCGCATTGCCGGGGTTCTTTGATTTGGCGGTGCTGACCAACTGGGACATTGCCGCCATCATCGGCATTTCGGCAGGGGTGACTTTGGGCGGCAATCTGCTGCTGGCGCTGTTTTTAGACCGCGCGCGCGCGCTGCTTTCTAGCGAGGCGGCTCTGCGGCGGATGAACGTGGGATCAGGCGTTTTGCTGGTGCTGGTGGGGATGATGATTCCCTTTCTTTGAACACTAAATATTGTGGCAAAGGCGTGACAACCCCCCGCAGAAACGCTATAAATTGCGGGTGTTTAAGAGGAATTTTTTCAATGTCCGACCAGCCGAAACAAATCGAAGCTTATGGCGCTGATTCTATCAAGGTTCTTAAGGGCTTAGAGGCTGTTCGCAAACGCCCCGGAATGTATATTGGCGA
>CAMAWZ010000054.1 GCA_945861995.1 Pseudorhodobacter antarcticus | reverse complement strand
CGACCCCGCTGCCTGCAAATTCAGCTGTAGCACTGTGATGCCGCCAAATAAATAGGCACCAATCAGCACCCGCACGGGCCGCCAACTGGCAAAGACCACAATCGCCAGCGCAATCCAGCCCGCGCCTGCGGTCACTCCGTCCGTCCACTGCGGCACGCGGATCAGGCTGATATAAGCCCCGCCCATCCCCGCCATCGCCCCGCCAAAGGCAATCGCCCCAAGGCGGATGCGCGCTACCTTGTAGCCCAGCGCGTGCGCAGCCTCGGCACTTTCGCCAACCGCGCGCAGCACCAGCCCCGCGCGGGTGCGCGTGATAAACCACCAAATCGCCGCCACCATAAACAGGCTGAAATAGACCACCCAATCGTGGCTAAACAAAACGCGGCCCAAAAAGGGAATATCGCCAAACGGGCCAAAATCAATCGTCGAGGTCGCAGGCGGCTTGATGCCATTATACCCTTGCCCGATCAGCGCCGAAAGGCCGAGGCCAAATAGTGTCAGCGCAAGGCCCGTCGCCACTTGGTTCGCCAATAATCCCAGCGTCAGCAGTGCAAACAGCAGGCTTATCCCCGCGCCGCCCGCGGCCCCCGCAACAAAGCCAAGCAGCGGGCTGCCCGTGCCAACGGCCACAATAAACCCGCAAATCGCGCCCATTATCATCATGCCTTCCACGCCAAGGTTCAAAACACCTGCGCGTTCGGTGACCATCTCGCCCAGCGCCGCCAGTAGTATCGGCACGGATGCGACCATGAGCGACGCGATCAGCACCGAAAGATTGATATCGCCCATCACGCACCCCCGCCCAGTTTAATGCGATAATTGGTCAGCACATCCACACCCAAAAGGAAAAACAAAAGCATCCCCTGAAACGCCTGCACAGCCGCCGATGGCAGGCCCAGATTGGTTGCGGCCATCTCGCCGCCAATATAGGTCAGCGCCATAATCAGCCCCGCCAGCACAATACCCAGCGGATTCAATCGGCCCAAGAACGCCACGATAATGGCGGTAAACCCATAGCCCACGTTAAAATCAATCGTAATCTGCCCCGCTGGCCCCGTCACTTCCAACAGGCCCGCAAGACCCGCCAGCGTGCCCGAAATGCCCATGCACAGCACAATCAAACGCTGCGGCACCACCCCGTGAAACCGCGCGGCGCGCGGCGCTTGTCCCGCCAGTTTGATCTGAAACCCAAGGATATGGCGCTGCAGCAAAACATAGGCTGCAATGGCCACCACAATAGCCATCACCCCGCCCCAATGCAGCCCCGACCCCGCAATCAGTTCCGGGTTGCCCGCCGCAGGATAGCTGGAAAAATTGCGGCTACCCGGAAAGCCTGACCCTTCGGGGTTGCGCAAAAACCCAGTCGAGGCCATGGCCAAAATCACCTGCGCCACATAAACCAGCATCAGGGAAACCAAAATCTCATTGGTATTCAGCCGCGTTTTCAGCAGCGCGGGAATCATCGCCCAAGCCCAGCCGCCAAACGCCCCCGCAATCACCATCACAGGGAATATCCAGCGGTTTTCGGTGGGGTAAAAGGCCAGCCCAACGGCCGCCCCCACAATCGCCCCTATGATATACTGGCCTTCGGCCCCAATGTTCCAAATTCCCGCGCGAAACCCAAGGCTTAGGCCAATCGCAATCAAAATCAGCGGCCCCGCTTTCACCAAAAGTTGGCCCCGCAGATACCACGCAAATTCGCCAAACAGCGGATCCCAGAAAATGGTGCGGATCACGTCCACAGGGTTTTTGCCCAGCGCCAAAAACATCAGGCCGCCAAAGACCATGGTCAACGCCACCGCCACCACAGGCGTGGCCCATATCCAAAACTGTGACGCGCTGGCCCGCCGCTCTAGCCTAATCATGCAGCGCCCCTTTCACATTGGCACAAATATTCTGAAGGGGCGCGCGCTTTGGCATGTACCAAAGCTGCGGGGGCGGCAGACGCCCCGTGCTTTGCCGCCTCACCCATGCGCCACCTCCATGCCGTGCGCGCCCCCCATCATCAGGCCAATCTCCTCCATCGACAGCCCCGCGCGCGGGCGCGGTTTGGTCAAACGGCCTTCGTTTAGGGCTGCGAAATTATCCGATATTTCCATCAATTCGTCCAAGTCTTGGGAAATCACCACCACCGCCGCGCCGCCTTCGGCGCAGGTCAAGATGGCTTGGCGAATAAAGGCCGCCGCCGCCGCATCCACGCCCCAAGTCGGCTGATTGATCACAATCACATCGGGCGATTGGCGCAACTCGCGCCCAATCACGAATTTCTGCAAATTCCCGCCCGACAGCGCCCGCGCTGCCACGCCAGAGCTTGGCGTGCGCACATCGAATGCGGCAATAATTTCGTCGGCAAACGCCTTGGCCCCCGCCCAATCAACAAAGCCGCGCCGCGCCAATTTGCGCTGCACAGCCCCTGTCAGAAACGCGTTTTCCACCAGCGACATATCGGGTGCTGCCGCATGGCCAAGCCTGTCTTCTGGGGCCACCACAAAGCCGCGCGCGCGCCGCGCATTTGGCCCCATCGCGCCAATCGCTTCTCCCTTTGCGCGGATCATTTCGGGGCCGCAGGCCATCTCGCCCGATAGGGCCAAAATCAATTCGTCCTGCCCATTGCCCGCCACGCCCGCAATGCCCAAAACCTCGCCCTTGGCCACCGCAAAGCTGATGTCTTTCAAAGATGTGCCAAATTGAATGGGCGAGCGCGCCGACAACCCGCGCACCTCCAAAGCAGGCGCGCCGGCCGCGAAATCCTGCGCTTTGCCTGCGCGCGCAGGGCTGGCAAGCGCCGATCCCACCATCAATTCCGCCATCTCGCGTGCGGTGGTCTTGGCGGGGGTGGCTGTGGCCACAACTTTGCCGCGCCGCAAGATCGTCGCGCGGTCACACAGGGCGCGAATTTCTTCCAACTTATGGCTGATATACAAAATCGCCGCTCCCTCGGCAGCCAACTGCCGCAGAGTTTTGAACAAAATTTCCACCTCTTGCGGCGTGAGAACCGAGGTCGGCTCGTCCATAATCAACAGTTTTGGCGATTGCAGCAGGCAGCGGATAATCTCGACCCGCTGGCGCTCGCCCGCCGACAAATCCCCCACCCGCCGCGCAGGATCCAGCGGCAGGCCATAGTCTGCACTGACCTTGGAAATCTTCGCCGCAAGCTGCGCCAGCGGCGGCGGGTTTTCCATACCCAAAGCCACGTTTTCGGCAACATTCAGCGCCTCGAACAAGGAGAAATGCTGAAAAACCATCCCCACACCCGCCGCACGCGCACGGGCAGGATCGGCAGGGGCAAAGGGCGCGCCCAGCCATTCCATATGGCCTTGATCAGGCTTGACCAACCCATAAATCATTTTGACCAAGGTCGATTTGCCCGCCCCGTTTTCACCCAGCAGGGCGTGTATCTCGCCGCGCTTGATCGCAAAATTCACATCATCATTAGCCCGCACGCCCGGGTAAGATTTGCCAATGCCGATTGCGGCAAACAAAGTTGGTTGATCTGCGCTCATGCGCGCGCCTCCTTATGCATTATAGGCGCTGCGGCCATGTGCGCCATCATGCGGGCGGCCACGCCAATGGCAATGGCTTGGGGATGTTTTCCAAGGGCAGGCTCACCAATTGGGCACATAATGCGCGAAATATCGGCAGGCCCATGGCCAAGCGCTGCCAGTCGCGCCCGAAACCGCGCCCTTTTGGTTGCCGATCCGATCAACCCGCAAGCGGCAAACCCCTGCCGCAGCAACCCATCACACAGCGCCAAATCCAAAGCATGGGAAAAGGTCAAAATGACGTGATAAGCATCCGTCGGGGCCAGCGCAACAGCGCGGGTAATATCCGCCGCAGGCAAGGCGCGCACCCCGCCCGCAATGACATCTGGAAAGCGCGCCAAATCTGTATCGATCCAGGTGATTTCCACTTCGGGCAGGGGGGCCATAACGCCCACAATCGCGCGCCCCACATGCCCCGCCCCCCAAACCCAAACGGGGGTTTTGGGCGCAGAAAACGGTTCAATAAACCAGCCCTGATGCAGCCCCGCTTGCACCTTTTGCCCCTGACGTGCGGCTGCCTGCGCGCGCGCAATGGCCAGCGGCATTGGGCCTGCATTGTTTGAAATGGGCCGCGCAAAGGCCAGGCCATCTGCGGGGGCCGCATGAAACACTTCCGTCAGCAAACGCACCGCCCCGCCGCAGCATTGCCCAAGGTTGGGGCCAAGCGGCACGGCATCACTGCGCAAAATCTCGCCAGCGGCCAGCATATCGCGCGCGCCCGCCGCCGCCTGAAACTCCAGCGCGCCGCCGCCTATAGTCCCGTTTTGCCCGCCATCCTTGCTCGGGTCGGCCCAAACCAGCATGGCCGCCCCCACTTCGCGCGGCGCGCTTCCCTTGACTTCAGCCAAGACAACCCGCGCCACGGGGCCGTGGGCCGCAATCGCACTGGCAAGGGCGCGGCGGTCAAACATGTTTCTGCTGCTCCTGCACAGCGGCCAAAATCCGCTCTGGCGTGGCAGGCGCATCCATACTTGGATAGCGCGACCCATCCCCGCAGGCCGCCACCGCATCCCGCAGTGCGAAAAACGCCGAAATCCCCAGCATAAAGGGCGGCTCGCCCACCGCCTTGCTGCGCCCGATAGTATCTTCGCGGTTGGGGCGGTTCCACAAATCAACATTAAACACCGCAGGGCGATCTGCGCAGGCAGGTATTTTATAGGTGCTAGGCGCGTGGGTTTTAAGCGCGCCCTTTGCATCCCAAACCAATTCCTCCATCGTCAGCCATCCCGCGCCTTGGACGTAAGCCCCCTCGATCTGGCCAATATCCAAAGCAGGGTTCAGCGGGCTGCCCGTATCATGCAGCATATCTGCGCGCAAAATGCGGTTCTCGCCCGTTAGCGTGTCGATCACCACTTCGGTCACCGCTGCGCCATAGGCGAAATACAAAAACGGCCGCCCGCGCCCCTTTACCCTATCCCATGTGATTTTGGGCGTGGCGTAATAGCCCGTGGACGACAGGCTCACCCGCGCCTGATAGGCCCAAGCGGCCACTTGAGCAAAGCCGAAAACCTCGCCGCCCGCGCGCACTTGGCCGCCCTCGAACAGCACCGCATCTGCGCCCACCCCCATCTTGCCCGCCAAAAACTCGGCCATCCGCGCGCGGATGGTTTGCGCCGCATTACGCGCCGCCATCCCGTTCAGATCACTGCCCGAACTGGCCGCCGTGGCGCTGGTATTGGGCACTTTGGCGGTATCGGTTGCAGTGATCTTCACAGCCCCCGTGTCCAGCCCAAACACCCCCGCCACCACTTGCGCCACCTTTTGGTTCAATCCTTGGCCCATTTCCGTGCCGCCATGGTTGAGCTGCACCGACCCGTCTTGATACACATGCACCAAAGCCCCCGCTTGGTTCAGCCATGTCAACGTAAAGGAAATGCCAAATTTCACAGGCGTCAGGGCAATGCCGCGCTTCAATAGCGGGCTTGCCGCATTCCATGCTGCAATTTCGGCTTTGCGCGCGCCATATTCCGACGTTTCCTCCAGCCGCGCGACAATTTCATCGCCCACGAAATCCTCAACTGGCATATGAAAAGGCGTTGTCTGCACCTCTTTCACTTTGGCTAAAATACCTCCGCCGGAGGCACCCGCCGCTGATGCCCCGCGATAAAAGTTCAGGCTGCGCACCGCGCTGGGGTCACGCCCCACGGCAAAGGCGATATGATCTATCACCCGTTCCATCCCAATCATCCCTTGTGGGCCGCCAAAGCCGCGAAAGGCGGTGGCGCTTTGAGTGTTGGTTTTTAGACGGTGGCTGGTGATGGCGACATGCGGGATGTGGTAGCAGTTATCGCTGTGCAGCATGGCGCGGTCGGCCACGGGCAAGGATAGGTCTTGCGCCCAGCCGCAGCGGAAATAATGGGTGAACTCCAGCCCGATCAGCCGCCCGTCGTCATCATGCCCCGCGCGGTAAGCAATGCGGCAATCATGCCGCTTGCCCGTAATCATCATATCATCGTCGCGGTCATAACGCATTTTGCAAGGCCGCCCTGTCAGGCGCGCCCCGATGGCGCAGGCAATGGCCAGCGCGTTGCCTTGGCTTTCCTTGCCGCCAAACCCGCCCCCCATGCGCCGCACCTCGACCCGCACGGCCGACATGGGCAGATGAAAGGCATGGGCGACTTTGTGCTGAATCTCGCTTGGGTGCTGGGTAGAGGAATAGATATGAAAATCCCCCCCTTCCAGCGGCAGCGCGGCGGCAACTTGGCCTTCAAGATAGAAATGCTCTTGCCCGCCCACATTAAACACGCCTTCCACCACGTGCGGGGCTGCGTTTATGGCAGCGCTTGCATCGCCCTTGGCCCAGACAATCGGCCCTTGCTCAAACCGAGAGTTTGCCGCCAGCGCATCGTCGATACTTAAAATCGCAGGCAATGGGGCATAGGTGATCTTGGCCTTCGCAGCCGCACGCCGCGCCAAATGGTGCGCGGTGGCAATGACCAAAAACACAGGCTGGCCCATGTAATGCACACGGCCTGTGGACAAGAGCGGCTCGTCATGTGCAGACGGGCTGCAATCGGGCATTTCTGGCGGCAGGGACGCGGGCCAATCCAAATAGGACAGCACCGCCGCCACACCCTCGCTTGCACGCACGGCGGCTAAATCCATCGCCGTGATCGTGCCATGGGCGCATGTTGACAGGCCAAAGGCCAAATGCAGCGCGCCCGCAGGCAGGGGAATATCATCGGTATAGCGCGCCGATCCCGCCAGTTGCATCAGGGCGCTGTCGTGGGGAAGGGGGGCGCCAATGCTCATACCCGCACCTCCATGACCGACGTTTTCGCGCCCGCCAGGTCATGCGCATAGCGGATCAATAAGTTCTGCGCGGTGGTCAGCCGATAGGCGGCCGAGGCGCGCATATCCGACAGCGGTGTAAAATCGCGCTCCATAAGCGGGGCGATTTGGGCAGCGGTTTCGGGGTTTAGGAATTGCCCAATCAGCGCCCCCTCAACTGCCGCCGCCCTCTTGGGTATGCCCGCCATACCGCCAAAAGCAATGCGCGCGGCCGTAACGGTGCCGCCATGCGTTTCAATATTGAAACAGCCGCAGACAGCAGAAATATCCTGATCAAAGCGTTTCGAGATTTTGTAACAGCGCAGATTTGGCGCAGATTTGGGTATCGTCACGCCAGTCACAAACTCGCCCAAACGGCGGTCTTGTTTGCGGTAGTCTAGAAAGAAACCCTCCAGCGGCACATCGCGCGTTGCCTCTCCTTGGCGCAAATGCAACACCGCCCCCAGCGCGATCAGCGCGGGCGGGCCATCACCAATGGGGGATCCATTGGCGATATTTCCGCCGATGGTGGCAGCATTGCGAATTTGCGTGCTGGCATAGCGGCGCAAAAGTTCGGCAAAGCTGGGGTGATGCGCGCCCATCGCAATCCGCAGCGATTCAATCGTCACACCCGCGCCGATGTGCAAAGTATCGCCCAAATCGATGATCTGCGCCATTTCGGCAATGCCATTTAAAAAGGCGGTTTTGGGTAAATCGCGGTGCAGTTTGTTCACCCACAGCCCCACATCCGTGGCCCCGCCGATCAGCGTGGCATCAGGGTGGGCGGCATACCAGCTTGCCAATTCGGCAATGGTTTGCGGGCGCAGCGAAAGGGGGCTGTCTTCCCCCTCGCGCGGGCCGCCCACCCCCTTGCCTGCGAAGCTTTGCTTCGCAGGCTTAGGTATTTGTGCCAAAATGAAAGCCGCATCCGTTTTCATATGATCAGGCACAGGCGCGGATTCGGCGGCGCGGGCGGCGCGGATGATGGGCGCATAGCCTGTGCAGCGGCACAGGTTGCCTGCAAGGGTGGTGTCGTGATCAATGTCGCCGTTCAAATGAGCGGCGGCCATCGAGGCGACAAATCCAGGTGTGCAAAACCCACATTGACTGCCGTGATGGCGGTGCATTTCGCGCTGCACAGGGTGGGGGGTGCCATCAGGGGCGGCGATCCCCTCCACTGTGCGAACGGCTTTGCCATGCAGTTGCGGCAGGAACAAGATGCAGGCGTTCAGCGCCTTTGCGCCGTCGCCGCCTTTGACAATGACTGTGCAGGCACCGCAATCGCCTTCATTGCAGCCTTCCTTAGTGCCGCACAGCGCGCGGTCTTCGCGCAGATAGTCCAAAAGCGTGCGTGTGGGGGAAACCCCCGTTAGCACAACCTGTGTTCCGTTCAGCAAAAACGCAACTTCGGTCATGGTCAGCCTCGCCGCCTTCTTTTGCATTCGCCCTGTGGCCCCCATCCGATGCGGCGTAAAACGGGGGCGCGGCGTTTTGACATCAAGCATTGCAAAGCCGCTTCTGGCAAGCATTACCTTTGGGGCGTTGCCGATATCACTTTTCGCAAATCCCGCATAATGATGCGCCTTTCCCTTGCCCTGCCCATTGGATAGGCTGCCCCAATGCCCCAGCCGCGATTCATCCACCTGCGCACCCATACCGAGCATTCCCTTTTGGAAGGCGCGGTTCCGTTGAAAGCGCTGATCAAGCTGTGCGTCAAGCATCAGATGCCTGCCGTGGCTGTGACCGATACCAATAACCTATTCGCCGCATTAGAGTTTTCGGTATCGGCCAAAGACGCGGGCGTGCAGCCCATCGTCGGCTGTCAAATCTCGCTGGCTTATGATCCTGCCCCCCTTGGCGCGCCCCCCCGCGCGCCTGCGCCCATTGTTTTACTGGCGCAGAATGAGGCGGGTTATATGAACCTAATGAAGCTGAACTCGGCCCTTTATATCGGCAAGGGCGGGCAGTTGCCGCAGGTGACGATGGCGGAACTTACCGCCCATTCGGCGGGCCTGATCTGCCTGACAGGGGGCAGCGATGGCCCCTTGGGGCGGCTGATCCGCGCGGGCCAAATGCCGCGCGCAAATGATTTGATGCGCGCGCTGACAGCGGCCTTTCCGCAGCGATTGTATGTGGAATTGCAGCGCCACCCCACGGGCAATAGTGGGGACGATTCCCTGCCCGATGCCGAGGCACAAACCGAAGCGCCGATGCTGGATCTCGCCTATGAAATGGGCCTGCCCATTGTTGCCACCAATGATGTCTATTTCCCCGAATCCAAAATGTACGAGGCGCATGACGCGCTGATTTGCATTGCTGAAGGCGCCTATGTCGATCAGCAAACCCCGCGCCGCCGCCTGACCCCGCAGCATTATTTCAAGACCGAGGCGGAAATGGCCGCCCTGTTCGCCGATCTGCCCGAGGCGCTGGAAAACACCATCGAAATCGCCCGCCGCTGCGCCTTTGCAGCCTATAAACGCAAGCCAATTCTGCCCCGATTTGCCGATGACGAGGTTGAAGAATTGCGCCGCCAAGCTCATGCTGGCCTGAAGGCGCGGCTGGCTGTGATCCCTCATGCCGCAAGTGTGGAAGATTACACGGCGCGGTTGGACTTTGAGCTGGACGTCATCATCAACATGGGTTTTCCAGGTTATTTCCTGATCGTCGCCGATTTTATCAAATGGGCCAAAGAACAGGGCATTCCCGTGGGGCCAGGGCGCGGGTCGGGGGCGGGTTCGCTTGTGGCCTATGCGCTGACCATCACCGATCTTGACCCGCTGCGCTATGCCCTGCTGTTCGAACGTTTCCTAAACCCCGAACGCGTGTCGATGCCCGACTTTGATATCGACTTTTGCATGGATCGCCGCGAGGAGGTGATCCAGTATGTGCAGGGTAAATACGGGCGCGACCGTGTGGGCCAGATTATCACCTTTGGCGCGCTGCTCTCTAAGGCCGCTGTGCGCGATGTGGGGCGGGTGCTGCAACTGCCATACGGGCAGGTTGACCGCCTGTCCAAACTGATCCCGCTGGAAGGGGTGAAACCCGTATCCATCACCAAGGCGCTGGCGGACGAGCCGCGCCTGCGCGAGGCGGCCCGCGAAGAGGTGGTCGCACGCCTTTTGAACTATGGCGCGCAGATCGAAGGGCTGTATCGCAACGCATCGACCCATGCCGCAGGCGTGGTGATTGGCGATCGGCCATTGGACGAACTTGTGCCCCTGTATCAAGACCCGCGATCTGACATGCCCGCCACCCAGTTCAACATGAAATGGGTCGAGGCAGCGGGGCTGGTGAAATTCGACTTTCTGGGCCTGAAAACCCTGACCGTCATTCAAAACGCGCTGCATCTTTTGTCGCGGCGCGGGGTAAATATCGACATCAGCCTGATCCCGCTGGACGATCAGCCAACCTATGATCTGTACGCCAGCGCAAAAACTGTGGCTGTGTTTCAGGTGGAATCCAGCGGTATGATGGACGCGCTGCGGCGCATGAAACCCACCTGTATCGAGGATATCGTGGCACTGGTTGCCCTGTATCGCCCGGGCCCGATGGAGAATATCCCCACCTATTGCGAGGTGAAGAACGGCCAGCGCGCGCTTGAATCTCTGCATCCGACGATTGACCATATCTTGGCCGAAACCCAAGGCATCATCGTCTATCAAGAACAGGTGATGCAAATCGCGCAGGTGATGGGGGGGTATTCCCTTGGCGGGGCCGATTTGCTGCGCCGCGCGATGGGTAAAAAGATCGCCGAAGAAATGGCTAAAGAGCGGCCAAAGTTTATGGAAGGCGCGGCAAAGACGCACGGCGTCTCGGCGACAAAATCGGGCGAAGTGTTTGATCTGTTGGAAAAATTCGCCAACTATGGGTTCAACAAATCGCACGCTGCGGCCTATGCGGTGGTGTCCTATCAGACGGCTTATTTAAAGGCCAATTACCCCGTTGAATTCATGGCCGCTGTGATGAACTGCGACATTCATTTAACCGATAAACTGGCCGTTTATAAACGCGAAGTGGACAAGCTGGGCATACCCATGCGCGCGCCATGTGTGAATGG
>CAMAWZ010000053.1 GCA_945861995.1 Pseudorhodobacter antarcticus | reverse complement strand
GATTGGACTGAATGATATGGAAATGGCACGTTGGCAGAACATTGGGCTGACGACCATTCGCCAGCCCATTGACCAGATCATTGCCGCGGCGATTGAAATGGTGATCAACGCCATAGCTGCGCCAAATCTGTCGCCGCAAACGCGCATCTTTCCTTGCGCGCTGATCGAACGGCAAACGCTGCGCCCAGCGCGCGCCTAGCGGAACATCGGCGGGCGAGCATCCACCCACGCGCCGCCTGCTTTGGCCGAAGCAACGGCGCTGTGCACCGCCGCCATCGACCGCGCCCCATCTGCGGCGGTGGGCAGACCATCGCGCGCGGTGCCGCGAATGGCATCGGCCAAATCGCAATAAATGTTGGCCACGGCCAGCGGAAACCCTTCGGGGTGGGCAATGGCCACGCGCGACAGTCGCTTTGCCTCATCATAAAGCCCCGATTCGCCCTTTTCCATAATCTGCGTGCGCCCGCCAACGGGGGTATAGATCAGTTGGTTGGGTTGTTCGGACGCCCAGCGAAAGCCGCCCGTCTCGCCAAAGACCTGAATGTCAAACCCGTGCTGGCGGCCAATCGCCACCGACGATGTCCACAGCCGCCCAACTGCGCCCTTGCTCATGCGGAAATTGACCATCGCGTCATCTTCCAGCGCGCGGCTGGCAATTGTAGATGCGAAATCGGCAGATAGTTTTTCGACCTGATCATCGCAGATAAAGCTGGCCATATGCAGCGCATGAATGCCGCAATCGGCAAATTGGCCCGACACGCCTGCCATGGCAGGGTCGTACCGCCAGCGCACACGCGGATTGTCCGCATCTGCTGCATCGCCATGATGGCCGTGGCTAAAGTTAGTCACCACCAACCGCACGCGCCCAATATCGCCCGCCCGGACCATCGCGCGCGCTTGGCGTATCATCGGATAGGCGGAATAGCAGTAATTCCCCGCGCAAATCTTGCCTGTTTTGGCAGCGATGCGCACAATTTCTTCGCCCTCTTCCACGGTGACGGTCATCGGCTTTTCGCACAGCACGTGAAAACCTGCCTCAAGAAAGGCTTTGGTAATTTCAAAATGGGTGGCGTTGGGGGTGGCGACTGTGACCAGATCCACGCGATCAGCGCGGTTCTTTTCGCCCTCTAGCATCTCGCGCCAATCACCATAGGCGCGGTCAGCCGCTACGCCCAACCGCTGCGCATACGCGCGCCCCACATCAGCGCGATGATCCAGCGCGCCCGCTGTCATTTTGAAATGCCCATCAGCCAACGCGCCAAGGCGGTGGGCTGGCCCAATTTGGCTGCCTTCGCCGCCGCCAATCATACCCCAATTCAGTTGTGCCATAGTGCCTGCCCCCTAAAAGCCTATCGATGAAAGATATTCGCGGTTTTTGCGCGCGTCATCTATCGGGCTGACATCCAGCGTTGGATCACAGTCCTGTTCCACAGTGCACCACCCCGAAAAATCTGCATCCAGCAAAATCTGCCGCACGGCGGGAAAATCGACATCGCCGCGGCCCAAATTGCAGAATATCCCCTGCCCGCAGGCATCGTAAAAGCCCGTGGATTTGGCGATGGCCTCGGCCTTTACCGCAGGGTCAATGTCTTTGAAATGCATATAGGAAATCCGCCCGATATGGCGGCGCATAAAGGCCACGGGATCAAAGCCCGCATAGGAATGATGGCCAGTGTCAAAGCAGATTTTCAAGATGCTTTCGTCAACCTCGTCCAAAAGCCGTTCCAGTTCGGGTTCAAAATCGATGAACCCTGCCGCATGGGCGTGAATGCCGACGGTCAGGCCATATTCTTCGGCCCCCATTTTGGCGACTGTTTCGATGCGGCCCCGAAAGGCGGCCCATTCGGCGGCATCCATCTGCTCGGCATCATGGGCGCGCCCCGCGGTGGGGGCGCGGCGCGGCGAGATGCTGTCAATCAACACCAAATGCTGCGCGCCATGGGCTGTCAGCGCGCGGCAGGTGCGGGTGGCGGCATCCATCACCTCGTCCCATGCGGCGGGGTCATGGAACGGGCGAAACACGACGCCGCCGATCAGCGTTAGGTCATGCTCGGCCAAAGCTGCGCCCAAAATCGCGGGGTCTTCGGGCATAAAACCAATGGGGCCCAGTTCGATGCCTTTGTAGCCCGCCCCTGCGCAATCGGCCAGCACTTGCTGCCAAGCAGGATTGCGCGGATCGGATGCAAATTCCACACCCCAAGAGCACGGCGCATTTCCAATTTGAATGGTCATAATTCCCTCATGTATGTGGCACAGCGTGCCATTGTCCATCTGTCGCAGCCGCAAAGGCTGTTTCAATGATTTGGCTTACCGCCAGCCCGTCGCGAAAGGTCGGCCACATCGGCTGGCCAGCGGCGATGGCGGTCAAAAAATCCTTCGCTTCGATGATGATTTGATCCTGATATCCGGTGCCATGACCTGGCCCTTGGCAAAACGCCAGATAGTCAGGATGCGCGGGCCCTGTCAGAATTCGGGTAAAGCCGCGTGTGGCCTCGCCCCCTTCGGCGCGGTACAGATAGACGGCGTTTTGATCTTCTTGATCAAAACGGATCGCGCCCTTTGTGCCATGAATTTCATAGGCATAGCCCATTTTGCGCCCCGTCGCGGTGCGGCTGATGTATAAATGCCCCATCGCGCCCGAGGCAAAGCGCAGCATCAACTGGCCGTGATCGTCATTACCAACAGCTGCGGGGCCGTTTGGGCTGGGGCGCGTGGCGTGAACAGTTTCGATTTGCGCCGAAAGCTGCGCCACTGGCCCCATCAGCGCCAGCATGCAGTTTATGGGATGCGGGGCCAAATCGCCCATGCAGCCATTGGCCCGCCCCGTGGTGCGCCACGTGGCGGGCGCATTTGGGTCGGACAGAAAATCTTCGGTATGCTCGCCGCGAAACCATGTTACAGTGCCAATCGCGCCATCCGCCAGCAATTGGCGCACAAACTGTGTCGCTGGCGTGCGCACATAGTTAAAGCCAATCATGTTCACCAGTCCCGATGCCTCGGCCGCCGCAGTCATGGCCTGCGCGTCTTGCAGCGATGCGCCCAGCGGTTTTTCGCAAAACACAGGCTTGCCTGCGGCAAAGGCTGCGGTTGCAATGGCGCGGTGGGTATCTTGCGGCGATGCAATCACCACGGCTTGCACCAAGGGGTCGGCGACCAAATCGCGCCAATCTGCCGTGGCGCGGGCAAATCCATAGGCCTGCGCATAGCGCTCGGCCGTGGCTTGGCTCGTGGCGGCAATCACTTGCAGTTTGGGGCGCAGCGCGGTGTTAAACAGCGGCCCGACCGCCGATAAAGCCACTGCATGGGCCTTGCCCATATAGCCGCCGCCGACCAACCCTATTCCAATTTCTGTCACGGCGACCCCATTGTAAAAGCTGATATTGCAAGCGGTTGCAAAAGTCGTATCCTTGGCGAATAATCTGCGCAAGCCCCTATGAAAGGTCTAACCATGCCGCCTGACACCCTGCGCCCAGCTATGACTAAATCGCGGCTGGGACAGTAATGGCTGATCTATCGCAGCTTGGGGCAAAACCCTTTTTGGTCATTGGCCGCGCGGGAATGGATCTATACGCCGACCCGCCCGGCACCTCGATAGAAGCGGCCGCAAAATTTACTGCCGCGCTGGGGGGATCATCGGCCAATATCGCCGCCGCGCTGACCCGTGCTGGCCAGCAGGCCGCGCTCCTGACGCGCGTGTCAGACGATGCCGTGGGGCGGTTTTGTTTGGCGCAGCTGGATGCTTACGGCATCGACCGCGCCCATGTTTCCCTTGCGGGCGGCGAGGCGCGCAATTCGCTGGCCGTGGTCGAAACACGGCTGGAAAACTGCCAATCGGTGATCTACCGCAACCATGCCGCCGATTTTGAAATGACGGTGCAAGATGTCGCGGCGGTGGATTTCTCCCGCTTTGGCGCTGTGATTACCACAGGCACCGTCTTGGCGGTGGAACTTTCGCGCAGCGCTTGCTTTCACGCCTTTGACCTCGCGCGCGCGGCGGGCGTGCCACTGATCTTTGATGTGGATTATCGCCCCTATTCGTGGGCCTCGGCGGCGGATGCGCAGCAGACCTATGCGCGCGCCGCTGCCCTGTGCGATGTGATTGTGGGCAATGATGTGGAATTTGGCTTTATGGCGGGGCGCATCGAAGACGGGCTAGAATCGGCGCGCAGCCTAATTGGCGCGGGCGCGCAGATTGTGGTTTATAAAATGGGCGAAAAGGGCGCGATCACCTTTACCGCCCAAGGCGTGCTGCAGACGGGCATTTATCCAACCCATGCGCTGAAACCCACAGGGGCGGGGGATGCGTTTTTGGGCAATTTCATCGCCAGCCTTGCCCGCGGCGATGATGTGCAGGCGGCTGTGCTGCGCGGATCAGCCGCCGCCGCGATGGTCGTCGCCCGCGTGGCCTGCGCCCCCGCCATGCCAACCCCTGCCGAACTGGATGCCTTTGTGGCGCAGCATCCCGCCCCCATTGCTGCCTGAAAGGAAGTTCAATGCATATCGCCCCGCACGATAACCAAAACCGCCCCATCGTGGATATAGATCACCCGCTTGTGCCCTACGTCTATTTCAACATCATCCGCTTAGGCGCAGGGCAGACGTTCGATTATCGCACGCGCGGCTATGAAACCTGCGTTGTGCCCGCCACGGGCACCGTCACAGTCGAGGCGGCGGGGCAGACCTTTGCCGCCATCGGCCAGCGCGGCGCAGATGTTTGGGATGGAGAGCCTGAGGGCGTTTATGTGCCCCAACATACCGGCGCGCGCATGACCGCGCTGACCGATACCGAGGTCTTTATTGCAGGCGCGCAATACGGCGAAACGCTGCGCCCCTTTGCCGTGCGCGCGCCCGATATTGACCGCGTCCAGTATGGATCGGACGACACGAAAACTCACCGCAAGATAAAGCATATCCTTGGCGCAGCATACCACGACCGCGTAGGCCGCCTGCTGGTGTCCGAACTGTTCACCGTGGGCGCGGGCGGCTGGTCGGGCTTTCCCAGCCACAAACACGACACAGACCGCCTGCCTGATGAGACGCGCCACGACGAATGCTATAACTTTCGCTTTCGCCCCGATTATGGGTCGGGCCTGCAAATGTTGCAGCGCGTGGATAATCAGGTGGGCGATGCCTATCACATCATGAACCGCTCGACTGTGCTGATTGATAAGGGGTACCATCCCTGCTGCGTGCTGCCGGGGTATGAGATGTATTATTTCACCATTCTGGGCGGGCAAAGCCAGCGCAGCCTGAAGCAGTATTTCCAGCCTACCCATGCAGCCCAGTTGCATACTATTCCAGGCATCATGGATATGGTGGCCAAGTTCAAATGACGCTGGCAACCCTTGCGCAAGTTCTGGGGCCAGCGCAGCGCGGCGGTTATGCCGTGCCTGGGCTGGTCTGTTTGGGCTGGGAGGATATGCGCGCCTATGTCGCCGCCGCCGAGGCCGAGCGCGCGCCCATTATCTTGCAAGCAGGGCCAGGGTGCCGCGCCCATACGCCGTTGCCCATTTTGGCCCGCATGCTGCGCCATTTAGCCGAAGGCGCCTGCGTGCCTGTGGCTGTGCATTTAGATCACGGCTATACGCTGGAAGATTGCCGCGCCGCGCTGGGCGAAGGGTTTACATCCGTGATGATCGACGGATCAAAACTACCCTTGCAGGCGAACATAGATCTCACCGCCTCTGCAGTGGAATTGGCCCATAGCGCGGGCGCGTCTTGCGAAGGAGAAATCGGTATTGTCGGCTATGCGGGCGGGGTTGCCTCGGCTGGCACTGACCCAGCTGAGGCGGCCCTTTTTGCGCGGCAAACGGGGGTGGATGCCATGGCCATATCTGTGGGAAATGTGCATTTGCAGCAAAGCGCGGGCGGGGGTCTGGATTTGGTGCAACTCACCGCGATCCGCGCGCAAACGGACGTCCCCTTGGTCATCCATGGTGGGTCTGGCGTGCCCGCCGCGCAGCGCGCGCAGCTTGCCGCCAGCGGCAGGGTTGCCAAATTCAACATTGGCACCGAATTGCGCATGGCCTTTGGCGCGGCCCTGCGGGGCAGCCTTGCGCGCGATCCTGCCCAGTTTGACCGCATCGCGATTTTATCACAAACCGAAGGCCACGTTATGGCCGCAGCGGCTGCCGTTCTGCGCAACTTGGGCGCATCAGGGCGGGCGGACTAAACGCCCCTAAACACACGCCCCCTAAACCCCTGCCAAAGCGCGGTCTAAATGGGTATAACCGCCATCAGGAAACAGCCATTGGCCCGTGGTGTGGCTGGCGCGGGCTGACAGCAGAAACACCACCGTATCGGCAATTTCGCGCGGTGTGGTCATGCGCTGACCAAGGGGGATGTTTCGGGTTATCTCGGCCAGTTTTGCGGCAGGGTCGGGAAAGGTCGCCAGCCAATTGGCATAAAGGGGCGTCATCACCTCGGCAGGGATCACCGCATTCACGCGCACGCCATCCTGCAAAAACGCCGCCGCCCATTCGCGCGTCAGCCCCAATTGCGCGGCTTTGGCTGCAACATAGGCCGAAGTGCCACCCTGCCCCGTCAGCGCCGTTTTCGACGACACGTTGACAATTGCGCCTTTGCTGGCGCGCAGATCATCCGCCAGCAGATGCACCATCGTATAATAATGCACCAAATTGCGGTCTAAGCTGGCGCGAAAAGCATCGGGGCCAGCGTCCAGCCCCACGCTGTCATTCGCGCCTGCATTGTTGACCAACCCATCAATACGGCCAAACTCTGCCCGCGCCGCGGCCACCGCCGCGCGGCATTGATCATCATCGGCCAAATCGGCCAGAATAACCTTTGCACGCGGCAGGCCCGCCAGCCAAGCCCCATCGGGCGCGCGGCGGGTGATGATCACGGGAACGGCCCCCTCTTCGGCCAGCACTTCGGAAATGGCAGCCCCAATACCCGATGCGCCGCCCGTCACAATCACCACTTTGCCCGCCAGCCCCATATCCATCGCGCGCTATCCTTTGAACCGATAGGCCTCAATAGAGGCGGGTTTCATTTCAATCGAAAACCCTGCCATTGTGGGCGGCATATAGGCTGCGTTTTTAATCACGCAGGGGTCGATGAAATGCTCGTGCAGATGGTCGACAAATTCAATCACCCGCCCCTCGCGCGTGCCGGCGATGCACAGATAATCGATCATCGACATATGCTGCACATATTCGCACAGCCCCACCCCGCCCGCGTGGGGGCAAACCTTTAGGTCATACTTGGCGGCCATGAGCATCACGGCCAACACTTCGTTCAACCCCCCCAAACGGCAGGCGTCGATTTGCACTACGTCAATCGCGCCTTCCATGATGAACTGCTTGAACATAATGCGATTTTGACACATTTCGCCCGTCGCCACCTGCACAGGGGCCACGTTTTGGCGAATTTTCTTATGGCCTGCCACGTCGTCGGGGCTGGTCGGCTCTTCGATGAACCACGGCTTGATAAAGGCCAGCTTGTTGACCCACTCAATCGCCTCGTCCACTTCCCACACTTGATTGGCGTCGATCATAAGGTTGACATCGGGGCCAACCGCGTCGCGGGCGATGGTTAGACGGCGCAAGTCGTCGTCTAAATCGCGGCCCACTTTCATCTTGATATGGCGAAAGCCTGCATCCACCGCCTCGCGGCACAGACGGCGCAATTTGTCATCATCATACCCCAGCCAACCTGCCGACGTGGTATAGCACGGATAGCCTTCTTTCAGCAAAACCGCGCGGCGATCTTCTTTTGTTTTGGCCTGCGCGGTCAGAAACTCCAACGCCCATTCGGGCGTGATGCAATCGGTGATATAACGAAAATCGATGCAAGCCACCAATTCTTCGGGCGGCATATCGGCGACCAATTGCCAAACGGGTTTGCCTTCCATTTTGGCCCATAAGTCCCAAACGGCGTTCACAACCGCGCCCGTGGCCAGATGGATCGCGCCCTTGTCAGGCCCAATCCAGCGCAATTGCGAATCCGAGGTCATGAACCGCCAGAACCGCCCCATATCGGCGGCGACCCAGTCCATATCAAGGCCCTTCACCAGATTGCCCAGCGCCTCGATTGCGGTAATGCAAATCTCGTTCCCGCGCCCGATTGTAAACGTCAGGCCATGCCCTTCATGCGGGCCATCGGTTTCCAGAATGACATAGGCCGCCGAATAATCGGGATCAGGGTTCATAGCGTCCGATCCGTCCAAATGCTGCGAGGTGGGAAAGCGCACATCCGCCGTGCGCAGGCCTGTTATCTTGGTCATGTCCGCACCACCTTTTGTGTTTGTGTTCCAAGCCCCGCAATGCCCAGTCGCATCACTTCGCCCCCCTTCAGGTAGACGGGCGGTTTTTGCCCAAGGCCCACGCCGGGCGGGGTGCCTGTAGAAATAACATCGCCAGCCTCAAGGGACATAAATTGCGACAAATAGGAAATCAGATGCGCCACGCCGAAAATCATCGTCGAGGTGCTGCCGTTTTGATAGCGATGGCCGTCCACCTCTAGCCACATGGCCAAGTTCGCAATGTCGCCAACCTCGTCAGGGGTGACCAGCCAAGGGCCAGTGGGGCCAAAGGTATCGCATCCCTTGCCCTTGTCCCATGTGCCGCCGCGTTCGATCTGGTATTCGCGTTCGGATACATCGTTGATCACGCAATACCCCGCCACATGATCCAGCGCGCGCGCCTCATCAATGTATGTGCCGCCCGTGCCTATGACCACGCCCAGTTCGACCTCCCAATCGGTTTTCACCGATCCGCGAGGGATCTCGACCGTGTCATCAGGGCCGCACATCGCGGTGATCCATTTGTTAAAAATAATCGGCTCGGCAGGTATGGCCGCGCCCGTTTCGGCCGCATGGTCGGCATAGTTTAGGCCAATGCAAATAAACTTGCGCGTCCCGCCCACGCAGGGGCCAAGACGAATGTCTTGCTGCGGCGTGCCCGCAACCACGGGCAGGCTTTGGATATTCAGCGCCGCAATCGCCGCCAGCCCAGCGGGTGACAGTGCCGCCCCGCCAATATCGGCCACATGGCCCGACAAATCGCGGATCTGCCCCGCGCTGTCCAAAATTCCAGGTTTTTCTTGGCCCTTTGGCCCGTAACGCAGCAGTTTCATAAGTGTATCCATCAAAGGTCAAAGGGGGGTGGAGGGGCCAACGCGGCCCCTCCGATATTTGGCTTAGTCGTACAGAACCGCAGCGATTTCTGGCGCGCCGATGTTTGTCGCATCGTACCAGTAGAACCCAGTGTCGATGTTCTTTTCAACAGGCTCGCCCTTGGCAGCCGCAACGGCAGCCTTGACGGTTTCATAACCGATGCCGACAGGGTTTTGCGTGATAGCGCCCGCCAACAGACCCGAAATGATCGCGTCTTTCTGTGCTTTGCCGCTGTCAAAGCCGATGATCACAACTTTGCCACCAGCCTCTTGCACGCCATTAACCATGCCAATCGCGCCGCCTTCGTTGGTGGCGAACATGCCCTTCAGATCAGGGTTAGCCGCCAGCAAGGTCTTGGCGATTTCAGCCGACTTGAGCTGATCACCGCCGCCCACTTCCACGGCGACAATCTCGATGCCAGGATGGTTAGCTTTGATTTCATTGACAAAACCTTCGGTACGATCAATCCCCGTGCGCGAGGTTTGGTCGTGTGCGATGACGGCGACTTTGCCCTCGCCACCGATCAGTTCGGCCATTTTGCTTGCAGCCAGCGCCGATGCCGCCACGTTCGATGTGGATGCGGTCGATACTGGAATATCGCTGTCTACGCCAGAGTCAAAGGCAACTACAGGAATGCCCGCATCCTTGGCCTGTTGCAGCAATGGAATAGCCGCTTGGCTATCCAGCGCGGCAAAACCAATCGCGGCGGGCTTTTTCGACAGGGCGGTGGTCAGCATTTCAATTTGCTTATCGACCTGTGCTTCGGTTTCTGGGCCTTCAAAGGTGACTTCAACACCAAATTCGGCTGCGGCCTTATCGGCACCCAGTTTCACCGCTTGCCAGAACTGGTGTTGAAACCCTTTCGAGATCAGCGGGATGTACAGTTTTTCTTGAGCAGCAGCGCTGGTTGCCAACATGGCAAAGGCAGCGGTTGTCCCCAAAAGTGTGCGACGTGTGAACATGATTTCCTCCTAAGGTTCACGGTTTGGTATTGTAAATCCCAAGGCGTTGGCCGCCCTTTGTCATTTTTTGCGTAAGCTATCGGCGTAAACAGCGCCGATAATAATCGCGCCTGTGGCGACGATTTGCCATTCGGGGGCCACCGACAAAATCCGCAGCCCGTTTGTCATAACCGACATAATCAGCGCGCCAATCAGCGTGCCCAGGATCGTGCCGCGCCCGCCCGCCAGCGACGTGCCGCCAATCACCACGGCGGCAATCGCCTCTAACTCGTATCCCTGCCCCAGCGCGGGCTGCGCCGAATTCAAACGCGCCGCCAGCACCACGCCTGCCACGCCCGTCACCGCCCCCGCCAGCGCGTAAATCGCCATTTTCCAAGCATCTACGTTCACGCCAGACAGGCGCGCGGCCTCTTCATTGGAACCCAGCGCATAGGTATAGCGGCCCAGCACAGTACGGTTCAGAATATAGGCCACGCCAGCGGCCACCAAAAACAGGATCACAACGCCGTTGGGCACAGGAAAGGCGGGCAGCAGCGCCCCCACAATCGAGCCTTGGGCGATGCTTGTAAAGCCGGGGCTGTCGTTGAAATAAATCGGCTTGGTGCCCGTCAAAATCAGCGACAATCCCTTTAGAACCAACATCATGCCCAGCGTGGCAATAAAGGGAGGAATGCGCATTTTGGTGATAAACGCCCCCGAGGCCAACCCCGTCAACGCGCCCATCACAATCGCCCCAACCACCCCCACAGGAATGGGCAACTGCAGCCATGTCAGCAGCATACCCGCAGTCACGGCGGTAAAGGTCATTGCTGTGCCGACCGACAGATCAATCCCGCCTGTGATGATGACAATGGTCGCCGACACGGCCAGCAGACCAATCACCGATGTGGC
>CAMAWZ010000052.1 GCA_945861995.1 Pseudorhodobacter antarcticus | reverse complement strand
AAAATATCCTCGGAGGGCGCGCGAAGCGAGGCGGGCGGAAGCCCCCCTTGGGCCCCCTTTGGCATAGACAGCCCGCACGTCATTGGGTATCCAAAGCTCCATGCCCAGATATGCTTTCATAATTGAATACAGCGGCGCGCCGTTTCATGGTTGGCAGCGCCAATCGGGCGGCCAAGCGGGCAGCCAGCCTTCGGTGCAGGGTGCGCTGGAATTAGCGCTGGCCGCGCTTGACCCATCCACCCCGACTGTTACCGGCGCGGGGCGCACGGATGCGGGGGTGCATGCCACGGGACAGGTTGCCCATGCCGACCTTACCCGCGCATGGGACACATTCCGCCTGACATCTGCGCTAAACTGGCACCTGTCGCCTGCGCCGGTGGCGGTTTTGCAATCGGCGCTGGTGGCGGATGATTTTCACGCGCGGTTCAGCGCTATGGAGCGGCGGTATCTGTTTCGCGTTCAGTCGCGCCGCGCGCCCGAGGTTTTGGACAAGGGCGCAGTCTGGCGGGTACCCTTCGACCTTGACCTTGCCGCCATGCAGGCAGGGGCCGCGCATTTGATTGGCACGCATGATTTTACCACCTTCCGCAGCAGCATTTGCCAAGCCAAAAGCCCGGTGAAATCGATTGATGAGATTGCCATCACCAAAGTCCCCATCATTGGTGGCACGGAATTTCAGTTTTCCTTGCGTGCGCGCAGTTTTCTGCACAACCAAGTCCGTTCAATCGTTGGAACTTTGGAACGCGTGGGCGCGGGCGCTTGGCCGCCTGACCAAGTGGGCGCGGCATTGCGCGCCGCCAACCGCGCGGCCTGCGGCCCCGTTGCCCCGCCGCAAGGGCTGTATCTGACAGGCGTTGGATACCCGCTTGATCCCTTCGCGCCATAGCCCTTGCGCTTTGTCTGCAACAGCCGCAATCTGCCCCAAAGAACGGAGTGAACCCATGGATCTTTTGGCACCTGCCACCGCTGTACGTCTGCGCGCCTATGTGCCCTATTCCAATTTTCATGTCGGCGCGGCTATCCGCTCGACCAATGGCAACCTTCACGTTGGCTGCAATGTTGAAAACGTGGCCTATCCCGAAGGCACTTGCGCCGAAGCGGGGGCAATCGCCGCCATGATTGCGGGCGGTGATACCCGCATTGCGGAAATTTTGGTGATTGCCGACAGCCCAGCGCCTGTGCCGCCGTGCGGCGGGTGCCGCCAAAAGATCGCCGAATTTGCAGACCCTGAAGTAAAAGTCACGCTGTGCACAACCGATGGCGCGCGGCTGACGATGACTGTGGCAGACCTGCTGCCCGGCGTGTTTACGACCGCCCATATGGCCAAAACAGGCAAGCTGTAGCATGGATGCCCCGCCCAGTGATGCAAGGGGGATTTTGGTCAAACTGCGCGATGGGCAGACCCCGACCGCAGCCGAACTGACGTGGTTTGCGCGCGGGCTTGCGGATGGCAGTGTGACCGATGCCCAAGCGGGCGCATTTGCAATGGCGGTGGTGCAGCGCGGGCTGACCGAGGCAGGGCGCGTGGCCCTTACCCTTGCCATGCGCGACAGTGGCCATGTGCTGAAATGGAAATCGGGCGGACGGCCCATTGTGGACAAGCATTCCACCGGCGGGATTGGCGATTGCACGTCCTTGCTACTGGCCCCCGCGCTGGCTGCCTGCGGGGCAGCGGTGCCGATGATTTCGGGGCGCGGACTTGGCCATACGGGCGGCACGCTGGATAAACTGGAATCGATCCCCAGCTTTCGCACGGGATTGTCCGAAGTAGCGCTGCGCGCGCAATTGGGTCAAATAGGGTGTGCCATCGTCTCGGCCAGCGGCGAGATTGCCCCCGCCGACCGGCGCCTTTACGCCGTGCGCGATGTGACAGGCACAGTTGAATCGATTGATCTGATCACCGCGTCGATCTTGTCGAAAAAGCTGGCCGCTGGCCTGCCCGCGCTGGTGCTGGATGTCAAATGCGGGTCGGGCGCGTTTATGAAAACGCCAAGCGATGCCCGCGCTTTGGCCCGCGCGCTGGTTGACACTGCCAATGGCGCTGGGTGCAAAACGTCGGCCCTTATCACCGATATGTCGCAGCCCCTTGCCGATGCGGCGGGCAATGCGCTGGAGGTGATGGTGGTCATGGAAACCCTAACGGGCAGCCATGTGAACACGCGCCTGTGGGATGCCACTTGCGCACTTGGCGGCGAGGCGTTGTTTTTGGCAGGGCTTGCCCCTGATGCCGCAAATGGTGCGGGCCAAATCCGCGAGGCGCTGGAAGATGGGTCTGCGGCAGAAGTCTTTGGCCAAATGGTTGCCGCCCAAGGTGGGCCATTGGATTTTGTGGACCGCTGGGCAGACCGATTGCCCGCATCAACGGTGATCCGCGCGATTACCGCAGATGCGGCGGGCTTTGTCACGGCAATTGACGGCCATGCGCTGGGCCTTGCAGTAGTGGCGATGGGCGGGGGGCGTCAGCGCGAGGGCGAGCGCATTAACCCCGCCGTGGGCCTGTCTGCCCTTGCCCCGATTGGCGCAGATTTGGCGCGGGGCGAGTTGGTTTGTGTTGTTCATGCCGCGACCGAAATCGCCGCCGACCGCGCCGAGGCTGCCGTGCGCAGCGCCTATACCTTGGGCGATGTATCGCCCAAAACCGCGCCTAAATTGATCCAAGAAAGGATTGCGTGAATGCCGCGCGCCTTTTTGATTGTGATGGATTCGGTGGGGATTGGCGGCGCGCTGGATGCTGGTGATTTTGGCAGTGCGACGGGAACAGATGCAGGTTCCAACACGTTGGGCCATATCGCGCAGGCCTGCGCGGCGGGCCGCGCAGATGTGGGGCGATCAGGCCCGCTGCATATGCCGCATTTAGATGCGCTGGGGCTGGGGGCGGCTGTGAAACTGGCCAGCGGTTTGGATGCGCCAAACCTGAATGCCGCCCCGCGCGGGCGCTGGGGCGCGGGCAATGAGATATCGCGTGGCAAGGATACGCCTTCGGGGCATTGGGAACTTGCGGGTGTGCCGGTGCCGTGGGACTGGGCCTATTTCCCCGACAAAACGCCGGCCTTTGATGATGATCTGGTCGCCCTTGTCTGCCGCCTTGCGGGCACGGGTGGTATTTTGGGCAATTGCCATGCCAGCGGCGTGCCGATTATCGCGGCGCATGGGGCCGAGCATCTGCGCACAGGTTGGCCGATTTGCTATACTTCGGCCGATTCGGTGTTTCAGATTGCCGCGCATGAAGGGGCGTTTGGGCTGGATCGCCTGCTGAAGCTGTGCGCGGATTTGGCCCCGCATCTGCATGCGCGCAAGGTGGGCCGAGTTATTGCGCGCCCTTTTGTGGGCGAGGTGGGCCATTTTCAGCGCACGTCTAATAGGCGTGATTATGCCATTGCCCCGCCTAAGGCGACATTGCTGGATTGGGCGCAGGCGCAGGGGCATGTGACGCACGCTATCGGTAAAATTGGCGATATTTTCTCGATGCGCGGGATCGATCATCTGCACAAGGCCACGTCGGACGCGGGCCTGTTTGACCATCTGGACGCCTTGATTGATACCGCCGAGGACGGCGCGCTGGTGTTTGCCAATTTTGTGGAATTTGACAGCCTATATGGCCACCCGCGCGATGTGGCCGGCTATGCGCGCGCGCTGGAATGGTTTGATGCGCGGGTGGGGGCGTTTCTGCCGCGCCTGCGCGCGGGCGATATCGCTATTTTCACCGCAGATCATGGCAATGATCCGTCATGGCACGGCACCGAACACACGCGCGAAAGGGTTCCTGTTTTGGTGGCGGGGGCGGGGCTGGGCGAAATTGGCCAATGCGCCTTTGTCGATGTGGCCGCCAGTATCGCCGCGCATTTGGGGCTGGCGCAGCGGGGCTTTGGGCGTAGTTTTTTGTGACGCCGCTTGCGGTGGGACAGGAGGGGGGGCTAGCTAGCCCCCCTGCGCGCAAAGGGCGCGCTCCCCCCAAGGTATTTGGGCCAATGTGAAAGCGCAAAGAGATCGCGCAAAAGGCCAGCGGGGCGCTTGACGCGGGCGGGCTGGCGCAGGATACCGAAGGGGTAATTTTCGAGAGGTTGGCCATGCGTGAACATTTGACCGTCGTATCGCACCCTTTGGTGCTGCATAAGCTTAGCCTGATGCGCGATAAAACCACCTCGACTGCCAGCTTTCGTCAGCTATTGCGCGAGATAAGTCTGCTGCTGGCCTATGAGGTGACGCGCGCATTGCCGATGACCACAATGCGCATTGACACGCCGCTAGAGCCAATGGACGCCCCTGCGATTGAAGGAAAGAAGCTGGCGTTGATTTCCATTTTGCGCGCGGGCAACGGCCTTTTGGATGGGATACTGGAGTTGATCCCCGCCGCGCGGGTGGGGTTTGTGGGCCTGTACCGCGACCCTGAAACGCTGGAACCTGTGCAGTATTACTGCAAGCTGCCCGATCAGTTGGACGAGCGTTTGTCGATTGTGGTCGACCCCATGCTTGCCACGGGCAATTCATCGGTTGCGGCGATAGATTTGCTGAAAAAGGCAGGGGCCAAGAACATACGCTTTTTGTGCCTTTTGGCCGCGCCAGAGGGGGTAGAGCGGATGCGCCTTGCCCATCCAGATGTGCCAATTGTCACGGCATCCTTGGATAGCCATTTGAATGCGCACGGATATATCGTGCCCGGCCTAGGGGATGCGGGCGATCGGATGTTTGGCACCAAGTAAAGTGGTTAACATCCATTAAGGCAAAATTAAGGCAATCTGCTTGCGAACGGGGTTCGTTTCGCACATGGTAGTTGAAATGCTGCTTGTGGGGGAAACGATGCGGGTGATTCTATCTGGCGCTGTGATTTTGGCCAGTCTGTCCATCATGGCGTTGCCACCCGTTTTTGCTCAATCGGTGGCAGCCGTGGGCGGCCCTGCCGAAGCGCCGCCTGCAGGGTTTTCTGGTCAGCAATATGTGGACAGCCGCGGCTGCGTTTTTATGCGCGCGGGGTTTGGCGGGCAGGTCACTTGGGTGCCGCGCATTGGCCGTGATCGTAAGCCGATGTGCAATGCGGTGACCCCGTCGCAGGCGGCAGCGCGATTGGCCCAAGGCGATACCGAAGCCGCCCCTATGGGTGGGACCCAAGATGTTGGCGCGCCGATCGATACGATTGCTTCGAATATGACTGCGGGGCGCAAGACGGGCGTTTTTGCGCCGATGGCAGTGCCAGGGTTGGAAGCGGGCGCAAGCGCCCCACGCGCAGGGGCAAGCGTCCCTGTCAACAGCGCGACCGCGCCGCGCGCCCAAATTCAAATGCCCAATCTTGCTGCCGCCGCTGCACCTGCGGCCACTGGCGGCGTCGTTTCTGGCGCCGCGGCTTGCCCTGTATCTGCGCCCGTGCTGCAAGCCATTCCTTTGACAACGGGCGGAAGCGTCACTGTTTGCACGCGCGGCGATGGGTCGGCGACGGGCTGGGTGTCGCCCAATTATCGCGGTGTTGGCGCAGCGCTGCGCGGCGGGCAGGGCCAGCAAGCGGGCACTGCGCTGGCGGGTGGCGGATTTGCTGGCGGGGGGCAAGCACACAGCGGCGGGGCAAGCAGCGGCCAATCTGGCCGTTATGTGCAAACTGTCGTTGCGGGCCAGCAGATTATCGCCCAGCGCCCCGCGCCGCAAACATACGAGCCAGCATGGGATGATGACCGCCTGAACCCTTATCGCGGATGGGGAACGGCGACGGGCTGGTCGCAGCAAGCGCAGGTTTGGACGCAAAAAGTGCCCGCAAAGACCCATGCCGACGTCGCGCGCAAAAAGGCGCGGCGCAGCGCAGGACTTGCCGTGGAAAATGGCACGCATCTGACGGCCTCGACCATGTCGGCGGGCGGGCAAACCCAAGCTGCGGCGGGGGGGCGGATTTATGTTCAGGTCGGCACCTTTGGCCAGCCTGCCAATGCGCAAAACGCGGCAGGGCGGCTTGCGGGCATGGGCCTGCCCGTGGCCTCGGCCAAGGGAATGCGGGGCGGGCAGCACTTGGTCGCCATTATGGCAGGGCCCTTTGCCAGCGCGGCTGATGCCTCGGCCGCGCTATCACTGGCGCGCAGCGCAGGCTTTGGCGACGCGTTTATTCGCTGATCGGCGGTTTGGCCAGGGCGGTTTTTCAGCGGCTGTTTTCGGGCTGGCGCGGCCCTATTGATCGCACATATATTGCAGCGCCAAAAAGGCCGCATCCTCGAGCACGGGCGGGGTAGAGCCTTGGGGGGCGGGGTCTGGCAATGAACCCAGAGCGGTATCTGCCGTAAAGGCGGCAAAGGGTGCGCTGGAAATTCCCGCGTTGGTAAAGGCTGCGTGCAGGCCGCCAGTATCAAGGGCAGGGTGATTTGTTTGCGCAAGGTGCAGGCCATAGCCCATCAACGCGCCGTCAGGCAGGGTGCCACTGGACAAAAGCCGCATTGTGGCAAGCAGCCCCGCATAGCGCAGCGCGGCGACAAGGGGATCTTCTGCGGCGGCGGACAAGCTTTGCGCCAGCACCATGCCCGCCAAAACGTCGGGCCCCTCGGCACGTTCCACCTGCGCAAAGGGCAGCAAGATCGTACCGTCGGGCAATGATGCGGGCGTGGAAAGCCCCTCGCGCAGAATGGCAATAGCGCGGGGCGCTTCGGGCCAAACGCGCCGCGCCAAATCGGCCGCCGCCGCAGCCCCCAGCGCGCCCGAACAGGGCGAGCCGCTGATTTTGGCAATATCGGACATCGCTTGCGCGGCAATATCGCGCCGCGCGGCATCGGGCAGGCGGTTTGCTGCAAAATCATGCAGGCCCAGCGGCAGCCAAACGGCAACGCCAGCCAGCAGCGCCCCTGCCGCAGCAGCCCCCAGCGCCGCGCGCAGCCGTCCTGGGCGTTTGCGCCGCCGCACCAGCGCCGCGCGCACCTTGTCCAGCGCGGCAATCATCACAGGATCGTCCAGTTCCAGCGTTTCCGCGCCGTCCTCATGCGCTCCGTATATCACAAATCCCTCAAAGTCGCCGATCCTTTCGATCGCCGGCAGCGACCACTGGGTCAGCGGGCCTTCGGTTTTGGGATCAATCAGGATGATCGTCGCATCGCGCAGCCCCACAATCACCTCGCGGCGCTGCGCATCCGGGGCGCTGCGCCATAGCCCTGCGGCCTCGAGACGGCTGTATTGGTGAAGGGCGGTCATCGTCACTTTCACAAGATTACTCAACCAGAGTAACCCAGCAATCGCGGCTGTTCAATTGGTCAACGCAGGGCAGGGGGTGTCGCTTTTAGCAGGCTGCACGTGGCCGCGCTGTGGCAGTTAGGGGCAAAAGGAATGCCCCATGCCGCCGATGTCGCCGCCTGCCCAAAAATCTGACCGCACCTTGGCCGCCGCTGGCCTGACGCTGATCTATGCGTTGACGATTGGGTACACCGATAACCAAGTGCAAGTGATCGCGCAGGATGCGGGGCTGTGGCAGTTTCATGCGACGCGCAGTGTGATGGCTATGGTGATTTTGGCGCTGGTCGCGCTGCCCTTTGGTCTGCGACTGTGGCCCAAAAACTGGCGGCCTGTGCTGATCCGTTCGGTTTTGCACGCGCTGGCGATGGTGATGTATTTCGGCGCGCTTGCGTTTTTGCCTGTGGCTTTGGTTGCAGCGGGCCTGTTCACGGCGCCTATTTTTGTGCTGCTGATCTCGCGCTTTGCGTTTGGGCGTGCGGTGGGGGCGGTGCAGGTGGCGGGCGTTGCGATTGGTTTTGCGGGGGTCGTGCTGGTGCTGGGGCCGCAGGCTCTGTCGGGGGCGTCGCTGGCGGCGCTGTTTCCTGTGCTGGCGGCGGTGCTATACGGGCTTGGCAATATCGCCACGCGCGAATGGTGCGAAGGCGAAAGCGCCACCACCCTGCTTGCGGGATTTTTCATTATGCTGGGCATATGCGGGGCCATTGGTATGGGCGTTTTGACCCTATTTCCGCAAGTTGTGCCTTTAGGGATAGATGGTTTTGTGCTGCGCGGCCCTGTCACCCCGACGCCCGCCTTTTGGTTTTGGACATTCGTTCAGGCGGCAGGGTCGCTGTTTGGGGTGGGCATGGCGATTCGCGCCTATCAGGTGACGGCAGTGGGCAAGGCATCTGTGCTGGAATACCTGATCCTGCCCGCTTCGGCGATTTGGGCCTATGTTTTGTGGGGGCAGGCGCTGGGCTGGGTTTCGCTGGCGGGTCTGGCGCTGATTGCGGTGGCGGGGGCGCTGATTGCGCTGGCGCCCCAAAACCTTGACCAGCAGCAGTAATCTACTGACCCACCTCTGCGCGCCAATGGCGGCGGCACAGGGATACATAGGTTTCATTGCCGCCGATTTGAACCTGCTGCCCGTCCTGTAATGCGCGCCCATCGGGGCCGCGCCGAATAACCATGGTGGCCTTTTTGCCGCAGTGGCAAATCGTGCGCACTTCGCGCATCTCATCGGCCCAAGCCAGCAGCGCCGCCGATCCGGGAAACAGATTGCCCTGAAAATCCACGCGCAGGCCATAGGCCATCACGGGCACACCCAAATCATCGACCGCGCGCGCCAGTTGCCAGACCTGCGCTTTGGTCAAAAACTGCGCCTCATCGATAAAGACACAGGCGATGGGGCCAAGGGCAAGGCGCGCGCTGATTTTGGCGAACATATCGTCTTGCGCGGCAAAAGTATCTGCATCCATCCCAATACCAATGCGGCTGGCGATTTTGCCGCGGCCTGCGCGGTTGTCGAGCTGCGCGGTGATGAGATAGGTTTGCATCCCCCCTTCGCGGTAGTTATGCGCGGCTTGCAGCAGCAGGGTTGATTTGCCTGCGTTCATTGTAGAGTAGTTGAAATACAGTTTTGCCATGATGCCTGCAGTTTAGCAAAAGCTGCGCTTGGAATAAAGGGGCGCTGCCATCACCAAAACCTGCCCCGCGCCAAGGGCCGCAAAAACCCCGCAGCCGCCACCTGCCCAAACAAAAGGCACACATAAACCAAGGCCATGCGGCGCGCATTGACCCGTGCCATGGCAAATGCCAATGTACCGCCCGCAGCGGAAGGGGAAAATCAGAGTGCTTTTCCCGCGCCTGCGCGGCCAAGCTTTTGGCATAGGGAACACGGGGCGGGGTGGCAATGAGCGTTGAATCTTATCTGAAAAAACACAGCGAAGCTTTGGTCAAGGATGTGGGCATTGAAGCGGCCTGCAAATTGACGGGCAAATCCAAGGCGACTTTGGGGCGTTATTATTCAGACCAAGACGGCCATGATGACCGCTTTATGCCCATCGATGTGGTGGCCCAATTGGAATCCGCCGCGCGCCATCCCTATGTGACAACCGCGCTGGCCGAACTGCGCGGCATCACGCTGGCCTATGATGCGGAAAAACGTGACACGGGCAGCCAATCGGTGAACCAAGATGTTGTTGCGCTGGCCCAGCGGTTTGCGCAATTGATGGCCGAATATAACACCGCTATTTCGGACGGGAAAATTTCCATCAACGAGGCAAAGCGGATGCTGCGCGAGACGCTGGCCATTCAGCAGGTGCTTTTGGATATGAAACTGCATCTGGAAAAAGACACGAGCGAGGCATGAAAAAGGGCGAGGCATGACGCCCCGCCCGATAGTTTCAATTCCGATCAAGCGTTAGCGTGCAAGGTTAGCTTGGGCGGCGGCCTTGGCCTGCCCCGCCTTGGCTTGCACTGCGCGGCTTGCCTGCCCCCGCGCTTGCCCCATCGCGGCGCGGTGCAAAACTGCCCCCAATCGGTTTAGCGGCGGGTTTGCCTGCCCCAGGTTTGCCGGGCGCTGCGCGCTGCACGGGTTTGCTTCCCGCCTTTTGCCCGCCCAAATTCCCACCAGCACGCGCGCCAGGGCGCTGGCCACGGTTTTGGCCAGGCTTGGGGGCCGCTGCAACCATATCTGCGGACCACGGCGCGCCGCCCAAAGTTGGGATCGCCTTTTTCAGCAGCTTTTCAACGGCCTGCAATTCGCCCATCTCAGCAGGCGCGCAGAAGGAAATTGCGGTGCCTTCCTTGCCAGCGCGGGCGGTGCGGCCAATGCGGTGGACATAGTTTTCAGGCACATTGGGCATTTCGAAATTGTAAACATAGCGCACACCCGGAATATCAATGCCGCGCGCGGCCACATCGGTGGCAACCAGCACGTCCAATTCCGCATTGCGGAATTCGGTCAGCGTGCGGTCGCGCTGATTTTGGCTTTTGTTGCCGTGGATCGAGCCCGCCTTAAAGCCCCAAGTCACCAACAGCTTCATCAGCTTTTCCGACCCGTGCTTGGTGCGGCCAAACACCAGCGCCTGCTCGCCCGGATGTTTGCTCAGGTATTCGCGCAGCATATTGGCCTTATCGCCGTTCGGAATGTAATGAACGCCCTGCACAATACGCTCGACAGGCTTGCCGGGGGGGGCGACTTGCACCTTGATGGGGTTGTGCAAATAGGTTTCGGCGAGTTCGGCAATATCCTTGGGCATGGTCGCCGAAAACAGCATGGTCTGGCGCTTTAGCGGGATATGCTTGGCGATTTTGCGCAAGGAATGGATAAAGCCCATGTCCAGCATATGGTCAGCCTCGTCCAGCACAAGGTATCCCGTGGCCGAAAGGGTGACATCGCCGCGCTCTAGCAGGTCAATCAAACGGCCGGGGGTGGCAACCAGCACGTCCGCGCCGCGCTTTAGCTTTTCGGCCTGTTTAAAAAGGCTGGCCCCGCCCACGACCATCGCGATTTTCACCGCCGTGCCTTTGGTAAACACCTCTAGGTTATCGGCGATTTGCGACACCAATTCGCGCGTGGGCGCAAGGATAAGCGCGCGCACGGTTTTGGGGGCAGGGGGGTGGCCCAGATCAAGGATGCGGTGCAGCAGCGGCAGGCCAAAGGCCGCCGTTTTGCCCGTACCCGTTTGCGCCAGCCCCATCAAATCGCGCCCCGCCATGATATGGGGGATCGCCTCAATCTGGATCGGGGTTGGCATTTTCAACGTGGTTTTTTCCAGCGTTTTTAGAATGGATGGTGATAGCCCCAAATCAGCAAAA
>CAMAWZ010000051.1 GCA_945861995.1 Pseudorhodobacter antarcticus | reverse complement strand
TTTGACTATGGCGATGCTTTGGGCATTGCCTTTCAAATCGTAGATGATCTGTTGGATTATGGCGGCGCGTCGGATGCGCTGGGCAAGAATACTGGGGACGATTTTCGCGAACGCAAATTGACCCTGCCAGTTATCAAAGCCGTGGCAATGGCAGATGCAGAAGAACGGGCGTTCTGGGCCCGCACCATAGCCAAGGGCGATCAAAAATACGGTGATTTGGAACAGGCCCGCGCAATTATGGCGCGGCACGGCGCGATGGAAGCGGCGCGTCAAGATGCCTTAAACTGGGCCGCCCGCGCGGTAGCCAGCTTGGACGTTATGCCCGATCACCCGATAAAAGAGATGCTGCGCGATTTGGCAGATTACGTTGTGGCGCGCATTGCCTGAGGGGCCACATTTACCGCGTCGTTAATTTGGCAAGGCACGATCCACCAATCGGGGTGCTGCGCGCATAATTGCGAACTTGCCGCCCGCGCTGCGCCGGCAGTTTCATAAATTCCAAAGCACGTCGCGCCCGACCCTGACATCCGCGTCAGTCCCGCGCCCGTGGCCGTGATGGCCGCCAAGACATCGGCAATGGCGGGGGCGGCAGCAATGGCGGGGGCCTGCAAATCATTGCGCTGCGCTGCCAGCCAATTCAGCAACGTATCAGGTTCGTGTAGCTGTTCTGGAAGGCTGGGCAATGCCGCATTTTGCTTGCTGTGCAAGGCACGAAATATCTGCGGCGTGGCGACATGTTGGCGCGGGTTGACCAATACGGCATGCAGCGGGGCCAGGTTTGGCAGCGGCATAATCGCCTCGCCAATGCCTTGCACATGGGCAGGAATTGCACCCGCGCACATCGGAACATCGGCCCCAATTGCCAGCAGTTTGGCCGCGTCCGCTGCCTCGACCGCGCGGCCCTGCAAGGTGATAATCCCCCGATAGGCCGCCGCCGCATCGGATGAGCCGCCGCCAATACCAGAAGCGACAGGCAAATTCTTTTCCAAGTGCACATCAACATCTTGCGCGTCAAAAGCTGCCAAAGTCTGTGTGATGATGTTTTCGCCCGAAAGCTGGGCCGCCTCGGGCCCCAAAAGATACACCTGCCCTGCCCCGCCCCGCGTCAGCGTCAACCAATCGCCCACATTGGCAAAACCCACGACTGTATCGAGCAGATGGTAACCATCGACGCGCTGGCCCGTGACGTGCAGGCACAGGTTAATCTTGGCAGGGGCAAAGACCCGCAGCATGGGTTACAACCCGCCTGCGTCGAGATCGGGAAAGGGCGGCGCACCTTCGCTGGCGCGCACTGCGTCCAGACCTATGTCCAGCTTGTTGCGGATGCGTTCGGCATCCATTTCGGTCGGCTCGAATGACAGCGCGCGGCGCCATTGAAACATCGCCTCACGTTCGCGGCCATTGGCCCAATACACATCGCCCAAGTGGTCGGTCACAATCGGATCGACAGGTTCAAGCTGAGCCGCGCGTTCCATCGGGGCCAGCGCCTCGCTATAGCGGCCAAGCCGGTACAGCGCCCAAGCAAGGCTATCAATGATATACCCTGAATCAGGTCTTGCGGCTACAGCGCGCTGGATCATGGCCAGCGCCTCTTCCAGTTTTTCGCCCCGATCGACCAAAGAATAGCCCAGATAATTCAGAACATTGGGCTGGTTCGGGTTCAATTCTAAGGCGGTTCGAAAATCGGCTTCGGCCAGATCAAACTGGCGCAGGCTGTCATGGGCGATGCCACGGCTGTACAGAACAGCCCAATGCTGCGGCAGGATTTGCGGCAGCAGCGCAAGTGCCGCATCATATGCGGTCACCGCCGCGTCAAACTGTTCTGCACGGCGTAGCCCTTGGCCCAGCGCCAGTTGCACCTCAAATTCTGTGGGGAATTTTGCAGCTAATTCCGTCAGGATTTGCAGGCTTTCTGCGCCCCGTCCAGCCGAAAGCACGGCTGCGGCGCGGCCAATTTGGGCGCTGGTATAATCGGGATGGTCTGGCGTAATTTGGATATAGGTTTCGGAAGCCAGATCAAATTGCTTCAGCGTTTCCAGCACGCTGGCGGTCAGCAGCAGCGCTTCGCTGTCATCAGGGCGCAGATCGCTTGCGATGCGGGCTTGCATTAAGGTGTATGCAGGATCGCCGTCCGTGCCCAAAGCCGCAGCAACGGTAAAGAAAACCTCTGCCAGACCAGAAGAGGCATCTTTGAATCCTGAAATAGGCAAGGCTTGCCCTGCGTCCAGCAGCGCAATCATCCCCGCAAGGCGCGCATCTTGCCCCACCGCAAAACGCTGGCGCAGCAGATCCGCCGCCTGTGCAGACTGGCCAATTTGACTAAGGACTTCGGCCTGCAAAATCGCGCCGCGCCGCGCATTCACTTGTGGGCCAGCCTCGGGGGCGGCCAATGCTGCCGCAGCGGCGTCAAAGTTGCCCGCAAGCGCCAGCGCAATCGCCTTGTGATACAGGCCAAACCCCGCCAGCCCTTGCATCTGCGCCACCTTGTCAAACCGCGCAATACCGTCATTCATTTGGCCAAGACCGATCAGCGCCCAGCCAGCCAGAAGATCATCTTGCAGCGAGCCTGTTGAAACTTCTAGCGTTTCAATTTCGATGATCTCAGCGAAATCACCGCGTTCTGCCGCCCCTGCCATACGTGCCAAAAGCGTATTTTGGTTGGCCGCGTTCATGGCTTCCAACTGGGCCGCCAAATCCGCTGCGCGCGCGATATCCCCCAAAGACAACGCGGCAATCATCGACCCGTTTAAAAGCTCGGTATTGACAGGATCCAGCGCCAAGGCGCGTTTATACCACAGATCTGCTGCGCGATAATCGGCGTTTGCCGCAGCGATTTTCGCCGCCAAAAACGCCCCCGCCAAACCTTCTTTCGCAAAGGTTGCGGCGGGGAAAAGCCCTATGCACAAGACGAAAATACTTGCAGCAATAGGCCGGGAAAGGGCGGGCATCGGCAGCTCCTGTTCACATACCAAAAACCTAATGTGGCACGCATAAAATTACAATGCGGCCAACAGCCTAAGTGCCGAAAAGCGCGGATTTTTCCCGCCCTTCACCAAAAGGTGAAGGCCTCCTTTACATATTGGGGTAGTTTGGCCCACCACCGCCCATCGGCGTTGTCCATGTGATATTTTGCGAGGGGTCTTTTATATCGCAGGTTTTGCAATGGACGCAGTTTTGGAAGTTAATCTGAAAACGCGGCTCGCCCCCCGCCTCGGCGATCACCTCGTACACACCTGCGGGGCAATAGCGCTGGGCAGGTTCGGCATATTCGGGCAGGTTCACGCGGATCGGGATGCTGGCATCGCGCAGCTTTAGATGCGCGGGTTGGTTTTCGTCATGGTTGGTGGCCGAAAAGGCCACGTTGGTCAGACGATCAAACGACAGAACGCCATCGGGTTTTGGGTAATCGATCTGCGGAAAATCGGCAGCCTTGCCTGTGGCTTCAGCATCTGATTTGCCATGTTTCAGCGTGAACAGACCCAGTCCAAAGGTCGAGGCCCACATACTAAGCGCCCCGCCAAACAGCGAAGCCAGCAGCCCAAAGCGCGACCATAGCGGTTTGACATTGCGCACTTTCTTCAAATCGGCCGCAATGGGGCCTGTGCGCAGATCGGTCTCATAGGCGGTCAACTCGTCGCTAGCGCGGCCCGCAACAATGGCCGCTGCCGCTGCGTTGGCCGCAGCAATGCCCGACAGCATGGCGTTGTGATTGCCCTTAATGCGCGGCACATTGACCAGCCCCGCACTGCACCCCAGCAGCGCCACGCCGGGTGCGACCAGTTTCGGGATAGACTGCCAGCCACCCTCGGAAATGGCGCGCGCGCCATAAGCCACGCGTTTGCCTCCCTTGAGCAGGTCTGCCACCATCGGGTGATGCTTAAACCGCTGGAATTCCATGTAGGGGTAGAGATGCGGATTTTCATAGTTCAAATGCACCACAAATCCAACATAAACCTGATTGTTTTCAATATGATAAATGAACGAACCACCACCCGCATTGCTGCCCAAAGGCCAGCCCATTGTATGGGTGACCGTGCCAAGGCGGTGCTTTGCAGGATCGATTTCCCAAATCTCTTTCATGCCAAGGCCAAATTTCTGCGGGCAATGGCCGTTTGAAAGGTCGTATTTCGCGATCACTTCCTTGGCCAGCGATCCGCGCACGCCTTCGGACAGCAGCACATATTTGCCCATCAAGGCCATACCGGGTTCGTAATTCGGGCCAGGCGTGCCATCGGCGTTCTTGCCAAACTCGCCCGCGACCACGCCGCGCACCGCGCCCCCGTCGCCGTAAACCAGCTCTGAACACGACATACCTGGGAAAATTTCAACCCCAAGTTCTTCGGCCTGGCCAGCCATCCAGCGACAGACATTGGCCATCGAGACGATGTAATTGCCGTGGTTGTTCATCAGCGGCGGCATCGGAAAATTGGGCAGACGCAGCTGGCCCGCCTCGCCCAAAACATAAAAGTTATCCGATGTGACGGGCGTTGTAATTGGCGCGCCTTTTGCCTTCCAGTCGGGGATCAACGCATCCAAACCCACAGGGTCAAGCACCGCGCCCGACAGAATATGCGCGCCCACTTCGCTGCCCTTTTCCAGCACAACCACCGAAAGATCAGGGTTAATCTGCTTCAGGCGGATCGCAGCCGACAGGCCAGCAGGCCCCGCCCCAACGATCACCACATCATAGTCCATCGCCTCGCGGGTGACTGCCGTGTTCATCGCAACCTCATTTCAAATGCCTTGCCTGATTGCCGCATCACACAGGCTTGGTCAACAGCTTCGCGCAATTTCCGCACCGTTTGCGCGCCAAAATCGACAGTTTATGTCGCGCACGCGGATATGGGGGCGGACTCTGGGGCAGGATCGGGCCTGTGGTACAGCACGGGCGGCGCGGATATTGTGCCGCGCGGGAAAAGCTGATCAGCGGTTTTAAAGGCGGGGGTCGGGTCAAACCGCAGCCCCTCCATCAGCGCGCCTTGCTTGCCCGTGGCTTCAAAGCCGCGTTCCTCGGCCAAGGCAGTGGCGGCCAAAACATATCGGCGCGGCTTTTGACTTTGGTGTTGACGCAGTGCCAACATTTTTTGCGCCTGATAGTCTTTGATATTCACATAATGGGTGGGCTTGAAATTGCGCCCCTTCATATTGTCGACGAAAAATACGGGGAAATGGTCAGCCGCAGCCAGCGCAACCGCACCCGACAAAACGCGGTGATCGGGGTGATAGTCGTTCGGGCAATGCGTTAGAATTACATCGGGCTTTTCATCGGCGAAAAGCTCGATCAAGCGGCGCAAAAGCGGCATACGAAGCGGCGGCAATGCACCATCGGGCAGGCCCAACGCAACAATGCGGGCCAGCAGCATCGCGGCGGCTTGCTCGGCCTCTGCCCTACGGGTCTGTGCCAAAGGCTGATGTTTGCTGCGCGCGGTCAGCCCCCCCTCGCCCGCAGTGGCCAAAACCAGCACAATTTCCGCGCCGCGTTCGGCATAGGCAAACATCGTGCCAAAGGCATAAATCTCGGCATCATCGGGATGCGCGCCCACGAACATCACTTTCATGCGGCGCGCCTATGCATCAAGCAGCGCATCCAGTTTCGCGGCAATCTCTTCGCGGCGCAGGGCGGCGGCGGCCTTTTTCTCTTCGGTCATGCCCTGCTGATGGGGATAGCTGCGCATCGTGGTGGCCCAAAGCTGGCGTGCATAAATGCGATCTGTGCCCGCATATACCGCGCCCTTATAATGTTCGGGGATGAAATAATGCGACGGGAAAATCGTGGTTTTCTTCTTTAAGTCAGGATTTTGCGCCAGAAAACGGCGCAAAAAGCCGTTGCCCGTGGTTGTCCACGGCATTTTCATATCGGCAGGGTTTAGCTGGCCCAGTTCGACAACAACGGCCTGCAACACGGGGCTTTCCGCCTCGCAGGCCAGAAAAGGGGATACCATGCCCGTTGTGCCGCCTTCATGTTCGTAAACCGTATATGCGCGCGCTTCTTGCACCAATTCGTCAATCGGGTGCAGGCAAATGCTGTCGGCTTCGGCGATAAAACTGCCCGCTTCGGCCAAGACCTCATATCGGATCAGATCGGAGACGCCCGCAAATTTGCCGCGCCTGAAATAGGCGTTAATCTGCGCTTGGTTTCGAAAGCGGCGCGAGGTGATGTAATCGTTGTCAATCAATTCATAGCGCCAACTGGGATGCGCATCGATCCATGTTTGCAGCCAATCAGTCGGGGCGGGAAATGGGCCTATCCAGATATGCCGCATGATCTTTGGAATCATCGAAAAACCATCCCCACCAGCGCTGTACAAACCGCCTCAATCGCAAAGACTGTACCACAAGCGTTAAAGGTGTAAACGGGGTTTAGGTTGGGATCAAACCCCCACCCCCGCCCCCACCAGACTTGGGATTAGTCAGAAAAGAATAGGCTGATGTTTCGGGGCGGGTTCGCGGGCAGGCGCGGCACGCTCCACGAAATCGCCGTTTTGCACAATCATCTGACGGGCAAGGCCCAAGGTAGGGCGAAACATGACGCGGCGCGCATTGGTGCCGCCAAGGCTTTCGGCAAGGCAGGGGATATCCTCGGTTGCCAAGAACTGTTTGGCAAAGCGGGCGTTGGATGCGCCGATTTCGCCCAAATTGCTGGCCATGTTGGCCCCACCAAACAGTTTTGCCCGCAGAGCAAATCGCCGCGCACCTTTTTTCAAAAGATCATTGATCAACATTTCCATCGCATGCACGCCGTAACGCAGCGAATGTGCGACGTCTGATTTTGAGGTGTCGGGTTCAGCGGAATTGGCCAGTAGAAAATGGTTCATCCCGCCAAGTTTCGCCTCGGGATCCCAAATGCATGCGGCAACGCAAGAGCCAAGTACAGTAGACAAAAGGACATGATCTTGGTCAGTCGTTTGATATTCGCCCTGTGCGACGTAAACGGTTTGATCGCTTGTCATGTACCAACCTTTCCAAGTCGCGCTTGCGGCTGTGAACAGGCCTACAACAAAACACGGCCAATTTCCAAAAGAGAAAGCTGTCTCTGCACTGCGCCGATTTCATTGGCCACGCGCGGCATACCGTAAACAACTGAACTGGCCTCGTCTTGGCCAAAGGTTGTCGCACCCGCTTGCCGCAAACGCAGCAAACCCGTCGCCCCGTCGCGCCCCATGCCTGTCAACAAGGCGGCCACAACCGAATTACCCAGCGGAACGGCCGATCCAAACAACTCATCAATCGAAGGGCGATGCCCCGAGGTGGCAGGCCCGTGATCAACCGCGCAGCGCAGCGCCCCCCGATGCTCTAATCGCAAATGCCCATCGATCCCGCCCGCAAGGCAGATACGGCCCGATTTCATTTCTAGGCCTGTTTGTGCCAAAACAACCTCTGCCGCACAGCGGCGATCCAGCAGGCGCGCCAGGGTCTCAGAAAAATTCTGCCCCGTATGCTGGACAATTGCCGTTGGGGGGCAATCCAAGGGGAAATGTCGCAGAATCGTTGTCAGCGCATCAATCCCACCTGTCGATGCTCCGATGAGAATGATTTTGTCATGCTGAAACCCGCCTTTCAAGAGTGCGGCGGGCCGATGCCCTTTTTGCACAATGGCCGCAGACAGGGCGATGGGCGCAGGACTGGACAGCACCCGCAACAGTTCTTCCGCACTCATGCGAGAGTGAACAAAATCGCCCCCTTGAGGCTGGGCAAGGTTGCCGGGATCAATAGTATGACTTCCGATCAAGAAAACGGCCCGCGTTTCGACAGCCCGAAACAAGGAAACCATGCATTGATATTCGTCCTGCCGCGCAAAACCCTCGGCAATAATTATAATGTCAGGCAACAGCTCTTCAACCTTGGAATAGGTCGCAGATAAGTCGATGGTTTGGGCAACCACGTCAAAGCGGCCAGTTTGCCCCAGTGTTTCTTCCAGACGCGATTGGTCGATCATGCTTGGGGTGGCAATAACCACACGCGCCTTTGTCATAGAGGTCTCTCCGCCTACAAAAGAAAGATCAGTCGATTGCAATTACGGGCTAGAAATCTTGCCAGATACCACGGGCATTGGCCGCGATTGCCCGTGCAGGCTCGACCATGAGCCGTGGCTCTGCCTGAGGCGCAATCGAAAAGCGGTCAGTATTGCGGCCAGCGGCTGTGACGTCTGTTATGCTTGGCTTCGTTGCATCTAGATCAATGATTGAACCACGGGCGGATTTCTCTGCTTGTAGGGTTTTGAACCGCCCCACAAGGGTCGCCAATTCTTCAGCGCCGCTGGCCAAAAGATGGCTTGCCGCGCTGGCTTCCTCGGCCATTGCTGCGTTCTTTTGTGTGGCCTGATCCAATTGGGTGACCCCAATATTGATTTCGTTCAAACCAATCGCCTGCTCGCTGGCACCTGTCGAAATATTTGTGGTCAGCGAAGAGATATGCGTGACGCGCTGGGCGATTTGTTGCAAAGCCGCCCCCGCCTGTTTCACACGATCAACGCCCCGCTCTACCTGTTGCGAGCTGGTGCTGATCAAGGTCTTGATCTCTTTTGCGGCAGTCGAAGCGCGCTGGGCCAAAGCCCCAACTTCTGATGCGACCACTGCAAATCCACGGCCAGCATCACCCGCGCGCGCCGCCTCGACCCCCGCGTTTAAGGCAAGCAAATTGGTTTGGAACGCGATGTCATCAATCACCCCGATGATCTGGGAAATTTGATCCGAAGATTTCTCAATCGCTGACATGGCCTTGACGGCCTCACTCACAACAACGCCGCAATCATCTGCGTCCTCGCGTGCCTCGATCACAATGGCATCAACTTCGCGCACGCCATCGACGGCAGACTTTACGCTGACGGTCATTTCATCCATGGCGGCAGCGGTCTGCTCTAGTGTCGCAGCTTGAACTTCGGTGCGATGGGCAAGATCTTCGGAAGCGCGGGTGATTTCGCCCGATTGCGCGCGAATTCCTTCGGCAGCGCCTGCGATCTGATCAATCGGCTCGCGCATCTTCATCACAGTGTTATTGAAATAGCCGCGCAGAATTTCATATTCGGCGGCGAAATTGCTATCGATGGTCTGGGTCAGATCCCCTTGTGACAAGCCCTGCAACCCAGCCGTCAACCGCGCAACCACATCCGTTTGTTCCGCCTGATGCTGAGCGCGTTCCATTTCAAGTGTTTGGGCCGCAGCCAGGGTGTGCCGCATCCCATCAATTGATGCAGCAATCGTGCCAATCTCATCTTTCCGTTCGGCAAAGGGCACTTGTTGATCATAGGTTCCGCTGGCCACCTGAAGTATCGATGCATTCATTTTGGCAATTGGGCCAGCAAAACTGCGCGAGATGAATATCCCAACAGCGGCAACGATACCAAGGCAAATTGCGCTTACCAAAATCTGCAACCAAAGCAGATCATAGAACGCTCCCAAAATGTCTTGCTGGTCCCGTTCGGCCACCATTAACCAAGTTACACCTCCTGGTTGAAAGCGCAGAGTGTGGGCCGATCCAATATTGCCCGATTGCAAAAGGACGTCTCGCTCGGCGGTTTCGTTGGTTGCAAAGCCTTCCGCTATGTGCGGTAGGTTTTGCAGCGTCGCTCCCGTTTTAAATTGTCCATCAATGCGCGATCGAGTTAGCGATTTTCCATCTTCTGTCAGCACATATACTTCCGACGTAGTCCCGATCGTTTTGCCACCAATTACGATATCGCTAATAACTTTCTCTGGCAGTTGAATAGCCAAAACACCAACTGTCACACCCATTTCAGACACAACGGGCGTAGCCATGAACAAAGCAAAGGCGCCTGCACTGGGGGCGTAAGGGTCAAAGTCAGATAAGAAAATCTCACCTGCTTTGCCGGACATAGCTTTTCGGTACACATCGGCCAGATTCGATTCTGCCAATGCGCCGGATTCAAGGTTTTCGGTAAAGTCCGTTTCTTTAAAGACAGTATAAACGACGTCACCTTCGCGGTTGATCAAGAAGACATCGTAAAAGCCGTTCTGAACCATCAAAGTGCGAAAGCTTTTATGAAACTTCGCATGTTCAGAATGATAAAGCTCATCGCCTTCTGCGCGATCAAGGAAATCGCGTTTTCCAGCGGGATTCGGGTTGTCGCCAATATAGGCTTTTTGAAGAATGGGTTGTGCCTGATCCTTAAGATCTTTGAATGTCGAGCTAAGCGCATAAATGGCATCAATCGTCTGCTTCCCACCCGCCGCTGTCAGAACGATGGCCTCGGTATTTTCAATCCATTGAACAAGCTGCGCGGCGCGAATGGAAATAAGCGCGCCAAATGCATCGTCTGCAGACGAGAGTTGGGAGGACTTGGTCAAGTTTGCTGTGGCGATGATGATCGAAAAAACAGACAACATCGCCAAGCCTACAAATGCTACGGGCAATTTTAATTGCAGGGACAGGTTGTGCCAGGCAAATCTGCGCGGTACATTCACAGATTGTTCAGGCCCTGAGTTGCTAAACTTTTTCATAATCACTGAACCCCATTCAAACATCGGAAACTCCTCGCCCATACGGCCGCCTAAGCCTCGCCACACCTGTTGGTGATACTGCATAGTTCCTTAAGGTCAGCTTAAGGCGATAAACCGAAGTGGGGCCTGCCTAAAACTTTATTGATTTTTCACCAGACGCAGAACCTATCCCGCGACCCGTCGCACAAAAAGCAATGACCGGAACTGCCTAAGAATACAGCGCTTTGGTTGAATTGGTAAAATTGCGGCTATCAAGTGGCTGGTCGGCACTGCGCGCTTTTTCAAAAGGAAACACTTTTTTAAGGGGCGGGTTGTAAAGCTAGAGTGTGAAGGCGCGAAACTTGTGGTGCCTAGTGAAATTTCAGGGGTTTTACGATGCAGATCGCAGGGAAGAGTCATACGATTGCCGACAAGTTCGCGTTTGATGAGGATACAACGTTGAAGGTATTTTTGCGTGAAAACACCGATTTATCAGTTGAGATATGCGCCCAAAACCTGCGCAAGGTCGATAGTCTTCTTTTGCAGTACCTGATTGC
>CAMAWZ010000050.1 GCA_945861995.1 Pseudorhodobacter antarcticus | reverse complement strand
CGTAGGGCCAAATAACCAAAGGCCTGCGCCTCGAGCATATCGCCGTTCAAGCCAATACTTTCAATAGGATGCACGGGGATGTTTAGGTAATCGCGTAGCATTGCCATCAGTGCCTCATTATGCCGCCCCCCGCCCGCGACCACCATTTGCGCAGGCATCGCCCGCAAGTGCTGCATCCCCGCCCCAACACAAGCCGCTGCGATGGCGGTTGCGGTGGCAACGGCGTCAGCGTCGCTAAGATCGTTCAATACATTAAGTGAGTGCGCAAAATCATTCCTGTCCAATGATTTGGGCGGCATTCTTGAAAAATAGCTATGATGTAAGAACGCCTTAACAATCTCCTGATCTATAGTACCTATCAGCGCGAGCGCGCCGCCTTCGTCCTGCGCCAACCCGCGCCGCGCCTGCATCAGATCATTGATCGGCGCATTGGCTGGCCCTGTGTCAAAGGCCAAAACCGCGCCATCTGCGCAGGGGTCGGGCAAGCGCGGATCAACATAGGTGATATTGCCGACCCCGCCCAAATTCAGCATGGCAAGCGGCGTATCAAGCCCTGCGTAGCGCGCGCAGGCGTCGTGGAAATAGGGCACCAACGGCGCGCCCTGCCCGCCCATAGCCACATCTGCACTGCGAAAATCCCAGACCACAGGCAGGCGCAGCGCGCGCGCGATCAGCGCGCCATTGCCCGCCTGATGCGTGCGGCCACGCGCTGGATCATGCGCCAAAGTCTGCCCGTGAAAGCCAACCACATCCGCCCCTGAAAAGCGACTAGCAAGATCGACATGCGCAGATTCGACCACTTCGGCGGCTTTGGCCACCCCGTCATCGCCCTGCCATTTGCCCAAGGCCGCGCGCAAAACCGCGCGCTCGGCTTCAGAATAGGGGCGATAATCATGCGGGCCAAATTCAAAAATCGAAACACCATCGGTGCGGATCATGGCAGCATCCACGCCGTCCAGCGAGGTGCCCGACATAATCCCCAGCGCCCAGATCGGCACGTTTTGTTTCATCTTTCCCTTGGCCCCTGCCCCCGTTATAGGGGTGTATCCTTATCGCACGAGATGACCATGACCTACCATCCAAAATCCGAATTCCTGCGCGTGATGCTAGCGCGCGGTTTTGTGGCCGATTGCACCGATTATCAGGCGCTGGACGAGGCGCTGCTGAAGGGCGCAATGCCTGCCTATATCGGATTTGATGCAACGGCGACATCGCTGCACGTGGGCAGCCTTATCCAGATTATGATGCTGCGCTGGCTGCAAAAAACGGGGGGGAAACCTATCGTTCTGATGGGCGGTGGAACGACCAAAGTGGGCGATCCCAGTTTTCGCGCTGAAGAACGTCCGCTGCTGACAGATGCGCAAATTGACAGCAATATCGAAGGGATCAAACGGGCCTTTTCGCCCTATGTTCGCTTTGGCGACGGGGCCAGTGATGCGGTTATGGTCAACAACGCGCAGTGGCTGGACGATTTAAATTACCTGTCATTTCTACGCGATATTGGGCGGTATTTTTCCGTTAATCGGATGCTGTCGTTTGAGAGCGTGAAATCGCGCCTTGACCGCGAGCAATCGCTGTCTTTCCTTGAATTCAACTATATGATCCTGCAAGCCTATGATTTTCTTGAACTTCACCGCCGTTATGGCTGCATGTTGCAGATGGGCGGGTCGGATCAATGGGGCAATATTGTCAATGGCGTGGATCTGACGCGCCGCGTTGTTGAGGGCGAAGTTTTCGGTCTTACCTCGCCGCTGCTGACCACATCTGATGGCAAGAAAATGGGAAAATCGGCGGGCGGAGCCATTTGGCTGAATGGCGATATGCTGCCGCCTTATGAATTTTGGCAATTTTGGCGCAACACCACGGATGCGGATGTAGAGCGTTTCCTAAAGCTGTACACCGAACTGCCCTTGGACGAATGTGCAAGACTGGGCGCGTTGCAAGGATCAGAGATTAACGCCGCCAAGATCGTTCTGGCCAACGAAGTGACGACGCTTTTGCACGGGGCAGATGCTGCGATGGCAGCTGAAGCCACCGCCAAATCTGTGTTCGAACAGGGCGGCGTGGGCGAGGAGTTGACGACCATCACCGTGACCTTTGATCAGTTGTCCGAAGGCATTTCTACGGCGGCGCTGTTTGTACAGGCGGGGCTTGCCGCGTCTGGCAAGGATGCAAAGCGGCTGTTTGCCGATGGTGGGGCAAAGGTAAACGACATTGTCGAGACCGCCCCGCGCCTAATTGGCGAGGATGAACTGCGCAATGGGATCAAACTGACGGCAGGCAAAAAACGCCATGCGCTGGTAAAACTGGGGTAATGAAACTGGGGTAATGAAAAAGGGGGCTGCTGCCCCCTTTCTTGATTCAGGCCAGTTTAGTCTGGGCCAGATTATTCCTGAACAGTCACTTTGCTCATCACGTCGGGGGTCGCGGGCGGCTCGCCGCGCGTGATCGCGTCGACCACTTCCATGCCAGACACCACGCGCCCGACGATGGTATATTGACCATCCAAAAACGGCCCGTCGGCAAACATGATGAAGAACTGGCTGTTGGCCGAATTCGGGTCTTGCGCCCGCGCCATACCAACCACGCCGCGCGCAAAGGTCTCATCAGTGAATTCCGCTGGGATATTGGCCATATCACTGCCGCCCATGCCCGCCATGCTGGTATCACCGCCCGATTTGCCAAACTGCACATCGCCCGTTTGGGCCATAAAGCCATCAATCACGCGGTGAAACACAACGCCGTCGTAAGCCCCTGCTTTTGCCAGCGCCATAAGCTGCGCTGCGTGTTGCGGGGCGGTGTCTGCGGCCAGATCAATTACCACTTGGCCCGCCGCCGCGCCCGTGATGTCAATCACCAGATTGGGCGCAGGGCTATCTTCAAAACCTTCGGCTACAGCGGGGCTGGCCAACAGGGCCAATACAAACAAAGATTTACGAAGCATCGGCAGCTACCCTTACTGTGATCATTCGGTCAGGCGATGCTGGCGGCTCGCCGCGCGTGATCGCGTCTACATGTTCCATCCCCGAAATTACGCGCCCATAGACGGTATATTGGCGGTTCAGGAAATGGTTGTCCGAAAAATTGATGAAAAACTGGCTGTTGGCCGAGTTTGGGCTGGACGAGCGCGCCGCCCCAATGGTGCCGCGATCATGCGGAATGCCCGAAAATTCGGCTGGCAGATCAGGATGCTGCGATCCGCCCGTGCCCGCGCGGCGCAGGTTGAAATCTTTTTCCATATTGCCGTTTTCCACGTCGCCGGTCTGCGCCATGAACCCATCGATCACGCGGTGAAAGGCTACATTGTCATAGGCTTTGGCGCGGGCCAATGTCTTCATCCGCTCGGCGTGTTTGGGGGCGATATCGGCAAGCAGTTCGATGACCACTTCGCCGCCTGTAAGCGTGATGATGACGGTATTCTCGGGATCTTTGATCTCGGCCATGGTGGCTCCTTTTCATTTATGCGGCGGTTTTATCGTGGCCCGCGTCAAAGGAAAAGGGGAGTGTTGACGCAGCCCGCGTTTCGGCGGAAACAAGGCGCACTCAAAAGGGGCAAACACATGGCTTGGAAAACGATTGATGATATGGATGTGGCGGGCAAAACCGTTTTGACCCGCGTGGATATCAACGTGCCTATGGAAGGTGGGCGCGTGACAGACGCCACGCGGATCGAGAAAATCGTGCCAACAGTGCGCGATTTGCGTGGCCTTGGGGCCAAAGTTGTTCTGCTGGCACATTTTGGGCGGCCCAAAGGCAAGCCCGTGGAAGAAATGTCGCTGCGCCATGTGCTGCCCGCTTTGGAATCTGCGCTGGGGTATAGCGTGACTTTTATGGAAAAACCCACCCGCGCCGCGATTGATGCCCTGCCCGCAGGCGCGGTGATTTTGGCCGAAAACACCCGTTTCTCCCCGATGGAGGAAGAAAACGCGCCGCAAATGGTGGCCTTTCTTGCCAGCCTTGGCGATTATTTCTGCAACGATGCGTTTTCCGCCGCCCACCGCGCGCACGCGTCCACTTGCGGCATTGCCCATGCCCTGCCCAGTTTCGCAGGGCGCTTGATGGCCGAAGAACTCGCCGCCCTAGAGGCCGCTTTGGGCAAGCCGACCCGCCCTGTTGTGGCCGTTGTTGGCGGCGCGAAAGTGTCGACCAAGCTGGATTTGCTGGGCAATTTGGTGACCAAGGTTGACCATCTGGTGATTGGCGGGGGCATGGCCAACACGTTTTTGGTTGCCAGCGGCATTGAAGTTGGGAAATCCTTGGCCGAGCGGGATATGGCCCCCACAGCACTTGAAATTGTCGAAAAAGCCAAAGCGGCAGGCTGCACCATTCACCTGCCCATCGATATTGTTGTCGCGCGCGAATTTCGCGCCCATGCGCCCAGCGAAACTGTTGCGGCCAATGCCTGCCCGCCCGATGCTATGATTTTGGATGCTGGCCCGCAAACGGTGGCGGCGCTGACGGCGCTGTTTGCCACCTGCAAAACACTGATTTGGAACGGCCCGATTGGCGCGTTTGAACTAGAACCCTTTAACATGGCCACAAATGCAGCGGCCAAAGCGGCGGCAGAGTTGACCCGCGCAGGCAAATTGGTGTCCGTAGCGGGCGGCGGCGATACCGTTGCGGCGCTTAATCTGGCAGGCGCTGCGGATGATTTTACCTTTATCTCGACCGCAGGCGGCGCGTTTTTGGAATGGATGGAAGGCAAAGAATTGCCAGGCGTGGCGGCTTTATTGCACCCCTAACCTATTGTTTGCGCAAACATTTAGGACGTTAGCGCAAACATTCTTGCGCAGTTATAACAGCCCCCCTATGCAATCAGCAGGCATCAGGGGGCTGTTATGCGGACCAGCAAAATCGTTCAGAAAATCCTATCACATTACGAAGGCGAAACCGCAGGCGTCAAAGGCAATTTGGCCCGAATGATGATGGAAGGCAAACTGGGCGGCACGGGAAAGATGATTATCCTGCCCGTGGATCAGGGTTTTGAACACGGGCCTGCGCGCAGTTTTGCGATGAACAGCGCGGGCTATGATCCGCATTACCATTACCAATTGGCGATTGACGCGGGCCTAAACGCCTTTGCCGCGCCTTTGGGGATGCTAGAGGCGGGCGCCGACACTTTTGCGGGGCAGATCCCCACCATTCTAAAGGTCAACTCGGCCAATTCGCTGATGGGGGATGGCGCGGGCAAAAACCAAGCGATCACAGCCTCAGTGGATGATGCGCTGCGGCTTGGCTGTGCGGCCATTGGGTTTACGATTTATCCTGGGTCGGATCAGCAACTAGAAATGTACGAAGAAATCAAAGATATGCGGCGCGAGGCTGCGGCAAAGGGCGTGGCTTCGGTTATTTGGTCTTATCCGCGCGGGCCTGCTGTGACCCGCGACGGCGAGACGGCTATTGATGTCGCCGCCTATGCCGCGCAAATTGCGGCCCTTTTGGGCGCGCATATCATCAAGATCAAACTTTCGACCGATCATCTGATGCTACCAGAGGCCAAGAAAGTATATGAGAGCGAAAAGATTGATATTGCCACGCAAACTGCCCGCGTGCGGCACTGTATGGATGCGGCCTTTGGCGGGCGGCGCATTGTGATTTTTTCGGGCGGCGCAGCTAAAGGCGCGGATGCCGTATATGACGATGCCCGCGCCATTCGCGACGGCGGCGGCCACGGCAGTATCATTGGGCGCAACTCTTTCCAGCGCCCGCACGCCGACGCGCTGGCCATGTTGGACAAATTGGTGGAAATTTATCGCGACAAAGCCTAAACCGCAGCCCGCGAAAATTTCAGTTTGCCTGCCATCGATTTTGTGGCATTCTTCCCGCAGGCCCCCGTCAGAGGGGTGATGAGGCGCAGTATGCAAGGGTTATCGATACGCTCGGCTGTATTGGGCAGCCTACTTTTGGTCACCATGATGGTCATGGGCGGCAGCTTTGTTGTGGCCGCAGTTCAAGGGGAATTTGGCGTCATGCGCCGTGTTGAACTGAATGCCGAAGCCGCCGCCCTGCGCATGGAGCGCGATGTTTTGCAGGCGGAATTAAAGCGCATCGAAAACCTAAACTTGCGGCTGTCTGACAGCTATTTGGACATCGACCTTTTGGATGAGCGCGCCCGCATTGTGCTGGGCTATTTGCGCGCCGACGAAGTGGTTATCCGCTAATCCAGACATATATTTTCTGTAAAATTGCCGCACTGCGGCAATGAAAAATGCTATTTGCCCTATTTTTCCCGTTATGTTATAAATAGTTTAACGCTAAACTATTTTTCGGTCACATCTGGGAGGACCCCCTTTGGCTGCCAAATCTACCACCCCCGATACGGGCGCAACCGATGGCAAGAAATCCAACGTGTCTAAGGATGAATTGCTGAAATACTACCGCGAGATGCTGCTGATCCGCCGATTCGAAGAAAAGGCAGGCCAGTTATACGGCATGGGCCTGATTGGCGGATTTTGCCATTTGTATATCGGGCAAGAGGCGGTTGTAGTGGGGCTGGAAGCCTGCACCAAAGAAGGCGACAAGCGCGTGACATCCTACCGCGACCACGGCCATATGCTGGCCTGCGGCATGGAAGCAAACGGGGTGATGGCCGAATTGACGGGCCGCGAGGGCGGCTATTCGCGCGGCAAGGGCGGCTCGATGCATATGTTTAGCCGTGAAAAGCATTTCTACGGCGGTCACGGCATTGTCGGCGCGCAGGTGCCCATCGGCGCAGGTCTGGCCTTTGCCGATAGATACAAAGGCAACGACAACGTCACCTTCACCTATTTCGGTGACGGCGCGGCGAACCAAGGCCAGGTGTATGAGGCCTATAACATGGCCGAACTTTGGGACTTGCCTGTAATTTTCGTCATTGAAAACAACGGCTATGCCATGGGCACCTCGGTGAAACGTTCGACCAAATCCACCTCATTGTACGGGCGCGGGCTGGCGTATGGCATTCCGGGCGAACAGGTGGACGGCATGGATGTTCTGGCCGTAAAAGCCGCGGGCGAGGCGGCTGTGGCCCACTGCCGCGCGGGCAAAGGCCCCTATATTTTGGAAATGATGACCTATCGCTATCGCGGCCATTCCATGTCTGACCCCGCCAAATACCGCACCCGCGAAGAGGTGGAAAAGATGAAGGCCGAAAAAGACGCGATCGAACATGTGCGCGATCTGCTGCTTGGCGCGGGCCTTGCCAATGAGGACGAGTTGAAGGCGATTGATAAGCAAATCAAAGATGTGGTCAACGCATCCGCAGAATTTGCCAAAGAAAGCCCTGAGCCGTCAGTTTCTGAACTTTACACCGACATTTACGCATAAGGGGAAAAACCATGGCAATTGATGTACTTATGCCCGCCCTTTCCCCCACGATGGAGGAAGGCACGCTGGCCAAATGGCTGGTCGCCGAAGGCGATGCCGTAAAATCTGGCCAAATCATCGCCGAGATCGAAACCGATAAGGCGACGATGGAGTTTGAGGCGGTTGACGAAGGTATCGTTGGTAAAATCCTTGTCGCTGCTGGCACGTCGGGGGTCAAAGTGAACGAGCCTATTTTGCGCCTGATCGAGGCGGGCGAGGATGCAAACGCGGCCCCTGCCCCAGTTGCTGAAAAGGCTGTCGCTGAAAAGGCTGTGGCGGCCAAGGCTGCGCCTGCTGTTGCCGCCTCAACTTCCGCCGCAGTGGCCGTTGTCTCAAAGGCCAGCCCCGACTGGCCCGCAGGCACGCCCATGAAAACCATGACCGTGCGCGAGGCTTTGCGCGAAGCGATGGCCGAAGAAATGCGCGCCAATCCGAACGTCATGCTGATGGGCGAAGAAGTGGGCGAATATCAAGGCGCCTATAAGATTTCCCAAGGCCTGCTGGACGAGTTTGGCCCAAAGCGGGTTGTCGATACCCCCATCACCGAAATGGGCTTTACGGGTATTGCCGTGGGCGCAGCATGGGGCGGGCTGAACCCAATTGTGGAGTTCATGACGTTCAACTTCTCGCTGCAAGCCATTGATCATATTTTAAATTCTGCGGCTAAAACCAACTATATGTCGGGTGGTCAATTGGGCTGTCCTATCGTGTTTCGCGGCGCAAATGGGGCTGCCGCGCGCGTGGGCGCGCAGCACTCCCAAGATTTCGCGGCCTGGTATGCGTCCGTGCCTGGCCTAAAGGTTGTGATGCCCTATTCGGCGGCAGACGCTAAAGGGCTGCTGAAACAGGCGATCCGCGATCCGAACCCCGTTGTGTTTTTGGAAAACGAAATCATGTATGGGCAGTCTTTCGAGGTGCCCGATCTGCCCGATTTCACCATTCCCTTCAGCAAGGCCCGTATTTGGCGCGAAGGCACGGATGCGACAATCGTCTCGTTCGGGATTGGGATGCGCTATGCGCTAGAAGCCGCTGATCTTTTGGCCAAAGACGGGATCAGCGTTGAAGTGATCGATCTGCGCACGCTGCGCCCGCTGGATTACGACACCGTTCTGGCATCGATCCAGAAAACCAACCGCTGCGTTTGCGTCGAAGAAGGCTTCCCCGTGGCCTCGATGTCTGACCATCTGGCCAGCACCATCATGCAGCGCGCCTTTGATTATCTGGACGCGCCCGTGATCACCTGCACGGGCAAAGATGTGCCCATGCCCTATGCCGCCAACCTTGAAAAACTGGCGCTGGTGACCACGGCCGAAGTGGTCGCGGCTGTAAAATCTGTCTGCTATCGGTAAGGGAAAAGACATGGCAATCAATATCTTAATGCCCGCCCTTTCCCCCACGATGGAGGAAGGCACGCTGGCAAAGTGGCTGGTCAAAGAGGGCGATCAGGTCAAATCTGGCCAAGTGATCGCCGAAATTGAAACCGACAAAGCCACGATGGAATTCGAGGCCGTGGACGAAGGCCGCATTGGCAAAATCTTAATTCCTGCGGGCACAGCCGGGGTCAAGGTGAATGTCGCCATTGCAGTGCTGGTTGAGGACGGCGAAGATTTGGGCGCAAGCCCTGCGGCCGCCAAACCTGCGGTTGCCGTCGCGGCGGCGGCGCCCGTGGTCTCCACGTCCACGCCTGCCCCCGCCGCACCAAAGGTTGCGGGTGCAAGGGTGTTCGCATCCCCCCTCGCCCGCCGCATTGCCGCCGAAAAAGGTTTGGATCTGACCAAACTGTCCGGCACAGGCCCGCATGGCCGCATCATCCGCGCCGATGTCGAAGGACACGCGTCAATTCCAGTGCCAAAGGCGGCCCCTGCTGCGCCCACATCTTCACCTGCACCTGTGGTTGCCGCGCCAGCGCAAGGTATGTCCACGGATACGGTCTTGAAGATGTATCAAGGCCGCGCGTTTACCGAAGTGCCGCTTGACGGTATACGCCGCATTATCGCCGCGCGCCTGACTGAGGCGAAGCAAACCATCCCGCATTTCTATCTGCGCCGCTCGGTTCGGCTGGATGGGTTGATAGCCTTTCGCGAACAACTGAACAAGGGGCTCGAGGCGCGCGGCGTCAAGCTTTCTATCAATGATTTCATCATAAAAGCCTGCGCAATGGCGCTGCAAAGCGTGCCAGATGCCAATGCCGTTTGGGCAGGCGACCGAGTTTTGCGTCTAAATCCATCTGACGTGGCCGTCGCTGTAGCTATTGAGGGCGGTTTGTTTACACCCGTTCTGAAAGATGCCGATCAAAAATCGCTGTCTGCACTATCGGTGGAAATGAAAGATCTTGCCGCTCGCGCCAAAACCCGCAAACTTGCCCCCCATGAATACCAAGGCGGCAGCTTTGCCATTTCGAACCTTGGCATGATGGGGATCGAGAATTTCGATGCTGTCATCAACCCACCGCAAGCGGCTATTCTGGCTGTGGGCGCTGGGATCAAACAGCCTGTGGTTTTGGCCGATGGCACCCTTGGCGTGGCAACAGTGATGTCGATGACCCTATCTGTCGATCACCGCGTTATTGATGGCGCTTTGGGGGCAACCTTGCTGGCGGCGATCTGCGCCAATTTGGAAAACCCGCTGTCTATGCTGGCGTGATAAAGGGGGCTGACGTAACAAATGGGGCTGGCGTGATAAAGGGGGCCTATGCGGCCCCCTCGCTGCGCTCACCCCCGCAGGATATTTGCAGAGTTAGGAAGTTAAGTTCGGGGCCTTACTTCCTAACTCTAAAAATATCCTGCAGGGGGTGAGGAGCGAAGCGACGAGGGGGCGGCAAACGCCCCCTACGCCGCGCGGGTTAAATCTCGCCCCTGACCAGTTGATCCATCGTCACGGATGGCTGATCACATCCCGCCTCGCCGACAATGCGCGCAGGTACGCCAGCGACCGTTTTGCACGGCGGCACATCTGCCAGCACCACCGATCCTGCGGCAATGCGCGAGCAGTGGCCAATGGTGATATTGCCCAATATCGCCGCCCCTGCCCCGATCAGCACACCATTGCCAATTTTCGGATGGCGGTCACCATCCTCTTTGCCCGTGCCGCCAAGGGTGACGGAATGCAGCATCGAGACGTTATCCCCTACAACCGCTGTTTCCCCCACAACGATGGAATGGGCATGGTCAATCATGATGCCACGGCCAATGCGGGCGGCGGGGTGGATGTCTACTCCGAACACTTCGGACACGCGCATTTGCACAAAATAGGCCATATCGCGCCGCCCTTGCCGCCACAGCCAATGGCCCACACGGTAGGCTTGTACCGCTTGATAGCCTTTGAAAAACAGCATCGGCTGAATGAAGCGCAGGCAAGCAGGATCGCGGTCAAAGACCGCCGTCAGGTCAGCGCGGGCGGCCGCGCCCAGATCTGTATCAGCATCATAGGCTTCATCGGCGATTTCGCGCAGGATCTGCTCACTCATCTCGCCGCTGGCGAGTTTGAGCGAAAAGCGGTAAGCCAGCGCGCGTTCCATATTCGCATGGTGCAGCAAGCTAGAATGAACCAGCCCGCCCAGCAAAGGTTCGGATAACACCATATCAGCGGCTTCGGTGCGCACGCGGTCCCAAACGGGGTCGATACTGGCGAGTTTGGTTTTGGAATTGGCCATGGTTTTGCCCCCAATTGATGAGCCGTATCGTAGCACATGGGGGGCGTGCGCGGCAAGGCTTCGGGACAGTAAAGCGGCGGCAAGCACCGCCAGCGCATCCAGAATTCGGGCATCACACAGATCAAAGCCGATCTGCGGCGCGGGGCATTGCCCCCGTG
>CAMAWZ010000049.1 GCA_945861995.1 Pseudorhodobacter antarcticus | reverse complement strand
CGGCGCGGGCACTGTGGCGCGCAGCATGGTGCAGGCCTACCGCGCGATCTGGCCCGATGCGCGCTTTCAGGTCTGGAGCCGCAGCGCCGCCAGCGCGGCCGCCTTTGGGGCAGAATTGGGCCTGCCTGTGGCGGATGATCTGCAAAAATCCGTCCAGTGGGCTGATGTGATCTGCACCGCCACAATGGCCAGCGCCCCCTTGATACGCGGCGACTGGCTGCGCGCGGGCCAGCACCTAGACCTGATCGGCGCATATACCCCCCAAATGCGCGAAGTGGACGATACCGCCATGCGCCGCGCGCGTCTGTTCGTAGACAGCCGCGCCACAACGATCCACCATATTGGCGAGATAATGACCCCTATCGCATCAGGCGCGATCACCGAGGCCGACATTATCGCCGATTTCTACGATGACCCCGCCCTATTCACCCGCACCAGTGACGACGAGATTACCATCGCCAAAAACGGCGGCGGTGCGCATTTAGATTTGATGACGGCGATGTATATCCTTCAGGCCGCCCAAACCTAGCCGCGCTTTACGCGCGCCGTTCAAACACCCGCAACAACTGGCTGATGCGCGGCGTGGAAATCGCCCCATACCGCGAGCGTGTTTCCAGCACGGGGCGGTTTTTTGACACAGTCGGCTTATCCTCGCGCAGCACAATATACACGCCCGAGGCTATGATAATGCCCGTGCCAATCGCGGTATACATATCGATGTTTTCACCAAACAGGAAATGGCCAAAGATAATGGCCCAGATAATTTGGCTATACTGCATTGGGGCCACGATAATCGCAGGCGCGCGGCGATAAGCGGCAATAATCAGAACCCCGCCCAAAAGGCCCAGCGCCGCGATACCCGCCATCATTGCAAAATGCTGTGGCGGCACGGGCACATACACAAACGGCAGCGCCACCCCCATCACCACGAAATTGGCCATCATCGGATACAGCATCAGCACCACCGCGCGTTCCGAATTGCCCACTTTGCGCACAATCACCGATGTTGCCGCCCCCAGCAGCGCCGCCGCCAGCGCCGACAGATGCCCCAGCCCCAAATCTGCCTGCCCCGGCCGCACCACCACAACCACGCCAATCAGGCCAACCACAATGGCCACGCCCCGATGCAGCCCCACCCGCTCGCCCAGCAGCGGTATGGCCATCAGCGTGATCAAAATCGGCATGGCAAAGAAAATCGCATAACATTGCGCCAAGGGCAGCACTGAAAACGCATAAAACCCCGTCACAGCATTCAGCACCGCCGTTGCAGTGCGAATGGCCGTCCACACGGGATGTTTGGGGATCAGATTGCCATCAGTGCGGTCGCGCATCATCGCCAGAGTCACCAGCGGAAACCCCAAAAGGCCTGAAAAGAAAATCAGCTGAAACGGGCTGTAACTGCTGCCCAAAAATTTGATGAACACATCGTGCGTGGCATAAACGCCAAAGGCCGCCAGCGACAGCATCGCGCCAATCAAATTGGATTGCAGCGGTTTCATGCGGCCCCCTTCTGGCGGGACGAGTTCAAGATATAAATCCCCGCCCCCACAATCACGGCCAGCCCTGCCCAGGTGGCGGGCGTCACAGCCTCGTTAAAGATAAAGGCGCTGGTCAGGGCGGCCCAAAATATCTGGCTGTATTGCATGGGCGAGACGATAATGACGGGCGCCATGCGGTAGGCTTCGATAATCATCACCGACCCCGCATAACCGCAGACCGCCATCGCCCATGTCAGGCCGACATGGGCCATCGGCATGGGCTGATAGACAAAGGGCAGAACAATCGCCGCCGCAGCAAGTTGGGTCAGCGACGGGTAAATGATATTCAGCGCAGCGCGTTCCACCTGCGCCGTTTTGCGCAAAATCACAAAGCTGAGCGCGGCCAAAACCGCCCCGACCACAGCCACAAAATGCACCCATGTCAGCGGATCACGCCCGGGCTGCAACGCAATCAGCACGCCCGCAAACCCCGCAAACACGGCCAAGCCGCGCGGCAGGCTAATCGCCTCGCCCAGCATCCACGCCGCCAGCAGAGTGATCATCAGCGGCACTGTGAACAAAATCGCATAGGTCTGCGCCAGCGGCAGGTTGCCAAAGGCATAGACTACGCACACCGAATTGACCAAAGTCACCGCGCAGCGCAGCGCCATCCATTTGGGCATCACGGGACGATACGTGCCCACCTCGCGGTCAAGCGCCATATGCGCCAGCAGCAAAGGCAGGGTGGCCGCAATGGAAAAGAACATAATTTGAAACGGGTTATACATGCCCAAAAACTTGATCAGATTGTCATTGGCGGCGTAAACCGCCATCGCTGCCAGCGCCAGCACCGCGCCGATCAGATTAGACGGCTGTTTCATGGCGCGCGTTCCGCTGGATGATGGGTTCGCGTACTGGCCAAAATGTAAATCCCCGCCCCAATGATCAGCGCAATTCCTGCCCAAGTGGCAGGGGTAATCGCCTCGGCAAATATGAAATAACCCGCCAGCGCGGCCCAAAAAATCTGCGTGTATTGCATGGGGGCCACCACCGCCACGGGCGCTGCGCGATAGGCGGCAATAATCACATAGGTGCCGCCAATGCCAAACACCGCCATCGCCCATGTCAGCATATGATGTGCAATCGGCATGGGCGTGTAGACAAAGGGCAGCGCAATCGCCATGGCTGCAAGTTGGCTTAGCATGGGGTAAATAACCAAAACCTCTGGCCGCTCGATCTGGCCTGTTTTGCGCATGATGATGTAGTTCAGCGCGCCTGTGATCGCAGCCAAAACCGCCGCCAAATGCGCCCATTCCAGCGGCTGCGCGCCAGGTTGCAGGGCAATGACAACCCCCGCAAAGCCCACCAAAATGGCGATCAGCCGCGCAGGGCTAATCGTCTCGCCCAACATGGGAACCCCCAAAAGCGAGATCATCAGCGGCATGGTAAAGAAAATGGCATAGGCCTGCGCCAGCGGCAGGGCGGTAAAGGCATAGGTGCCCAGCATCCCGTTTACCAATGTGATGGTGCAGCGCAGAACCGTCCAGCCCAGCAGGCGCGGGCGATAATGCCCCGCCGTTCCCGACAGCGACACCTGCACCAACACCACGGGCACTGCCGCCATCCCCGCAAAGAACATAATCTGAAACGGATGATAACTGCCGCCCAGAAACTTTACCGCAATATCATAACAGGCAAATATTCCCATGGCGGCTATGCCCAACACAGCACCACGAAACAGGGGGGAAAGGGTCACGATATCGCCTAGAACAAGGGGGATGTTTGCGCAATCATATGGACAGCACTATCGCGCGGGCCATGGTTAATTACAAGGCAGCAATCGTTCAAATTGAAGCGTTCAGCGCCGCTACAATCGCATCGCCCATCTGCGATGTCGACACAGGCACGCCGCCCGCTGGCCCCATCAGATCGGCAGTGCGCACGCCGTCTGCCAGAACCTTTTCCACGGCCGCTTCCACGCGCGCGGCCTCGTCCAGCATGCTGAACGAATAACGCAGCGCCATAGCAAAGGACAAAACGCAGGCAATCGGGTTGGCCTTACCCGTCCCTGCAATATCAGGGGCCGACCCGTGCACGGGTTCATACAGCGCCTTTGGCCGCCCGTTCGCCATAGGCAGGCCTAGGCTTGCCGATGGCAGCATCCCAAGACTGCCCGTCAGCATCGCCGCCATATCCGACAGCAAATCGCCAAACAGATTGTCGGTGACAATCACGTCAAACTGCTTGGGCCAGCGGCACAGCTGCATCGCGCCTGCATCTGCATACATATGCGACAGCTCTACATCAGGATATTCCTTGTCATGAATTTCCTGCACCACTTCGCGCCACAAAATCCCGGATTCCATGACGTTTGCCTTTTCCATCGAACAAACCTTATTGCCCCGCTTGCGCGCCAACTCGAACGCACTGCGGGCCACGCGCGCAATCTCGGATTCCGTATAGCGCTGGGTGTTGATCCCCACCCGCTCGTTACCTTCAGTGAAAATGCCGCGCGGCTCGCCAAAATAAACGCCACTGGTCAGCTCGCGCACGATGACAATATCCAGCCCCGCAACCACGTCTTTCTTCAGCGACGAGAAATCGGCCAGCGCGTCAAAGCATTGCGCAGGGCGCAGGTTGGAAAACAAATCCATTTCCTTGCGCAGGCGCAAAAGCCCGCGCTCTGGCTTAACCGAAAAGTCCAATTTATCATATTTCGGCCCGCCCACAGCGCCCAGCAAAACGGCATCCACCGCCTGCGCCTGCGCCATCGTCTCGTCGGTCAATGGGGTGCCATGCACATCATAAGAACAGCCGCCCACCAGCCCTTCGGATACGTCAAACTTGACCCCGCGTTTGGTATCAAACCAGCCGATGATCTTTTTCACTTCGGCCATAACTTCGGGGCCAATTCCGTCGCCCGCTAGGATTAGGATGGATGGGTTTGCCATATCGCTCTCGCTGGTAAAAAGGTTCCGCGTGGCCTAGCGCGTGGCGGGCAAAGGGTCAAGCGGGTCTGGCCGTTTCGCCAGCCCCGCCGCCAAGTGATCGAACACAAACCGCATCCTTGGGGCCGCCAGCAGGGCCTGCGGCGCGGCAATCCACAGCGGCAAGGCGGGCAGGTAAACAAACGGCGCGATGGGAATGACAAGTGGTTCAGCATCCCCCACCGCGCGATGTATCGCGCCAATCCCCGCCCCCGCGCAAACCAGCCGCCAATTGACCAGTTGGTCATCGCAGCGCAGTTTGAAATCGCCCCGCTGGCGCGGATGGCCCATGCGCTGCATCATCCGCAGCATCACATCGGATTTATCAAAACCCACGATGGGAAATTGCAAAATCTCCTCTATCGTTTGCGGCAGACCAAAGCGTTTCAAAAGACTTGGCGCGCCATAAAGGGCCATCGGCAAATCCGTAACATGCTTGGCGACCAAATCCAGTTGCGTGGGCCGATACATGCGCAGCGCAATATCCGCCTCACGGAACAACAGGTTTTCGGTTTCATCACTGGCCACAAGATCAATTTCTATTTGGGGGGCTGCGCGGCGCTGATCGGCAATAAGGGGCGGCAGAATGTAATACGACATCACCTTTGATGCGGTAATGCGCACCGCGCCCGCCATCCCCTCTTCGCGCGCCGCAGCGCCCAGTGCAAATTCCCGCGCCGCATCGCGCATGGCGCGGGCATGGGGCAGCAGCGCCTCGCCCGCCTCGGTCAGCGCCACGCCGCGTGCCACCCGCCAGAACAGGGTAACCTTCAGCGTGGCCTCAATCTCGGCGATGTGGCGGCCAAGGCTGGGTTGGGTCATGCCCAGCGCCCGCGCAGCCCCCGAAAGCGAGCCCGCTTCCGCGACGGCCAGAAAAGATCGGGTCAGTGTCCAGTCCACCTGCTTATCCATACAAAAATGCATAGCACACCCTCACTATTTTTGTATACCACAGCGCGCGCTGCGCGCGTACCCTGCCCCTATCGGAAAAAGGGAGGGTATGATGACACACACAGTTTTGATCGCAGGGGCTTCTGGGCATTTTGGCAGCGCTGCCGCCACGGCCTTTGCTGATGCGGGCTGGCAAGTGCGCCGATACCAGCGCGGGACCGATATGGCCGCGGCGGCGCAGGGCGCGGATGTGATCGTCAACGCCCTGAACCCGCCCAAGTATAACAACTGGGCGCAGCATATTCCCGCCATCACCGCCCAAGTGATAGCGGCCGCGCGTGCCAGCGGCGCGCGGGTTGTGGTCCCCGGAAATGTTTATGTTTACGGGAGTTTAGGCGGCGTCTGGGGGCCAGATACACCCCATGCGCCAAGCACCCGCAAAGGCAAAATCCGCGCCGAAATGGAGGCAACCTACCGCGCCAGCGGCGTGCCCACACTGATTTTGCGCGGCGGTGATTACATTGATCCTGCCCAGACGGGCACCTTGTTTTCGATGATGACGGCCAAAGCTGCACAAGGACGGCTCACCCGCTTTGGCCGTGCCGATGCCCTGCACGCCTATGCCCCTGTGGCCGATATGGCGCGGGCGGCGGCGGCCCTGTGCGATTTGCCCAACCTGCCCGATTTCGCCGATATTCCTTATGCAGGTCAGGCGTTTAGCGTAAATGACCTTGCCGCAGAGCTTGCCCGCCAATTGGGCAAACCCGTGAAAATTTCCGCTTTCCCTTGGTGGGCGATGCGGCTGGCTGCACCGTTTTGGGAACTTGCGCGCGAGCTTTTGGAAATGCGCTATCTGTCTGATGTCTCCCACGAATTAGACGCAAAACCCCTTGCCGCGCTGCTGCCCGATTTTCGCGGGCAGACATTGGCGCAGATTGTGGCGCAAACCCTTAAGGCAGGCTGATACCCACCCAAACGGGCCTATGCCGCAGGGCAGCTTTCCGCTGGCCCGCAAATCATCTTTGACTTTGCGCGCAGATAGGCCAAACTATACGCAACCTAAAGGTGACGCTATGCTGACCCGCCGCCAGTTCCATTATGGCCTGATGGCCAGCCTTGCAGTGGGGCTGGCCCCCCTTTACGCCCGCGCAACCGCCCCATCCAAAACAGCGCTGTTTCTAAACCGCTTGTCATTTGGCGCGGGAATAAATGAGACAAACCTAAACCCTATGATCTGGCTGGAAGAACAGCTTGCCCTGCCCGCAAGCGATCCCGCGCTTGATGCCCGCCTAAAAGCCGCCCGCCTGCGTATTTCGTATCCCGCAGGCCGCGATGAGAATGGCCACGACTGGCCCGCCACAGATGAGTTGCGCCCCCTTGCCGCGCTATCATCCCCGCCCGAAAGCTATCTGCATTGTATCGATTGGCAGCAAGGCATGGATTACGCCGAACGGGCAAGACCTGCGGGCGAGGTTATCGCCGCCGCCCTGATCCGCGCCGTTCATGCCCCTGCGCAACTGCGCGAAGTGATGACGCAATTCTGGCACGATCATTTCAACGTCAATTCGCAGAAAGACGAATTTTGCGCGGCCTTCTTTCCCAGCTATGACGCCATGCTGCGCGCGAACGCCTTTGGAAACTTTCGGGATATGCTGGGCCATGTCGCCCGCGCCCCTGCCATGCTGTATTATTTGAACAATGCCGACAGCCGCGCATCGCCTGCCAATGAAAACTTTGCCCGCGAGCTGCTAGAGTTGCACACCCTTGGCGCGGCCACCTATTTGAACGACCGTTATGACGATTGGCATTCAGTGCCCAAAGGGCGCGGCGGCGTGGCCTTGGGCTATTTGGATTTGGATGTTTACGAAGTTGCCCGCGCCTTTAAGGGGTGGAGCGTTGGCGATGGGCGCTATATTTCCGAAGGGGTGGATGCCCCGAAAACGGGTCAGTTTCACTATATTGAGGCGTGGCACGACCCCTATCAAAAGCGGGTTTTGGGCATAGAGTTTGCGCCAAACCGCGCGCCTATGGCCGATGGTGACCAAGTGCTTGATCTTCTCGCGCGCCACCCCGCCACGGCGCGGTTTGTGTGCCGCAAGATCGCTATGCGCCTGCTGTCTGATGCACCAAGTGATGGCTTAGTCACTGAACTTGCACAGGTATTTTTAGCGGTCGCTGACAGTGCCGACCAAATCGCCCAAGTGATCCGCGCGTTGGTCGCCCACCCCGAATTTGCCGCGACACCGCCGCAGAAGATACGCCGCCCTTTTGAATTTTTGGCCGCACTTTACCGCGCAACGGGCGCAGAGGTGACAGGAACCGAGGCCGCCCAGCAATGGCAACTTATGCGCGCAGGCTGGCGGCAACACGAATATGGCCCGCCCACAGGCCACCCCGATGTCATTGCGCCATGGGTCGGGGCCAGCACGCTGAACCGTTATGTTGATTTGGCCCTGTATGCCCATGAAGATTGGTTTGCCGTGGCCAGCCTAGACCGCGCGGCGCAGGGCGGCGAAACTGTGGGGGCCTATGTGGCCCGCTGGGCGCAGCGCTTTGGTCTGCAAGGCCTGCCCGAAGTCATCGCCGCCACGGGCAGCGACCCTGCAACGCCGATGGCGGATTATTCTGCCGAGGAGGCGGGGGGGCTGGCCCATGCCACCATTGCCTTTGCCGCGCTGCGGCCCGAATTCATGCTGCGGTAGGGGGCGGATATGGCGCGCGAACCCATTCTTGTTGTGCTGTTCTTGCGGGGCGGGGCTGATGGTTTGGGCCTTGTTTGCCCCTCGTCAGACGAAAACCTTATCGCCGCGCGGCCCGAAGATTTGCGGGTGCTGCGCAAAGGCGACAGCGCAGGGCGGGCAATATCGCAAGACGTGGCAGATGTTGATTTTCGCTTTCACCCTGCCCTTGTGCCCTTTGCCGATTTGTATGAGGCGGGCGATTTGTCGATGATCCACCCCTGCGGATTGACCGAGGCCACGCGCAGCCATTTCGACGCCGAAGCGCGGATGGAGCGGGGGCTGATTGGCGCAAACGCAGCCCCTGGCGATCCTTCGGGTTGGCTGGGGCGATACTTGGCCGCAGCCGCGCCGCAAGGGCCAATGCCCGCGCTGGCGGTGGGCACATCGCAGCCCGCCAGCCTGCTGGGGGCAAATGCGGCAGTGTCTGAAAGCCTTGGCGATTTGATGGTGGCGTCGGGCCATTGGCTGGCCCCTGCCCTGCGCGCGCGCCTGAACGCGGGTTTTGGCGACCACGGGCCATTGGCGGCCCCTATTGCTGGGCTGCTTCATCTATCTGAAATGATTGGGCAACGGCTGTGGTCACAAAACGATCAGGCCCTGCTGGACTACATCCCAGCCGTGGACTATCCCGAAAACCCGCTTACCCCCGCACTGATGACAGTGGCGCAAACAATCAAACAAGATATGGGGCTGCGCGTGGCTACAGTCGATTTTGCAAGCTGGGATACCCTTGTGAATCAAAGCGGCCAATTTGCCGAAATGGCTGGCTGGCTGGCCAGTTCATCACTGGCGTTTTGGCGCGATTTGGGCGCGCTGCAACAAGATGTCAGTCTGGTTGTGATGAGCGAGTTTGGCCGCCGTTTGCGGTCTAATTCGGCAGGTGGAACCGACCACGGGCGCGGCAATGTGATGTTTGTGCTGGGCCCGCAAGCCAAGGGCGGGCGGATGCTGGGCCGATGGCCTGGCCTGCAAAACGAGGCGCTGGAAGAAGGCGCAGATTTGGCCGTGGTTACAGATTACCGCGATGTTCTGGCTGAGATTTTGACGGGCCATATGGGGCTGGCAGATGCAAGCGCGGTGTTCACAGGTCATACGGCGCAGCCGCTGGGGTTGTGGCGTTAAGGCAGGTTTATATCCACCCAAACGGGCCGATGCCGCGAGGCGGTTGCCAAAACCTGCGCCTTGGGATCGGTATCAGGCGGCCAAACCACGCCTGCGGCTTGCACGAATATATCACAGCTGGGCAGGATGTATTCCACCCGCAGCCCGCCAAGCCCGACATACAGCGCGGTATCGTGCGCGGCATCGCCAAACTGGCCCGCATCAACGCGCCCAGATGTGCCGCGCGGGGCCGGATCCCGCAGCAACGGATGGGCAAGCAGGGTGCGCAGCGCCTCTGCACGCCCCTCGCCATCTTGCGCGTCTAGGCTGGCTTGGCCGATAATGGCAAAGGGGGCGGCAGGGGGCGCGAAGGGCAGATTGCCCGCGATCAGATCCAGCCAAAACGCCGCCTCGTCATGGTTGCGCTTGCCGTTGCGGTCATCATCCCCATCAAATGACGGGGGGCCTGCATAAAACGCAAGCAGCCGTATGGACTTACCATTTGGCAGGGTCACGGGCACCTCGTAATGCCCACCGCTGGACAGGCGCTGAACCCCGCGCAAGGCAGGGTCTGTATCAGGGGACAGGCTGCGCGGCAGATCGGCCCAAAGAAAAGTGCTGAAATCGCGGATTTGTGCGGTGTCAATCGGCAGGCGCGATAGCACGGCCATCCCCCCCTCGCCCGCATAGCGCCCATAGGCCATAGCATCGCGCGGCTCGCCTAATCGGCCATTGCCGTTCAAATCAAACCCCGTAGCCAGCCCCGAATTGGGCCGCAGGGGCAGAAGATAGGGATAAGGCGCGCCCGCATTTGCCAGCGCCCCCGCCAGCACCGCCAAAGTCTGGCCTTCAGCGTCATAATCTATCCCCGTCAGCAGCAGCACATCGGCGTCCAAATCGGCGATGGTGGCGATCACCGCCTGTTGCTGCGGAGTGCCGCCCTTGGCCAACGATTGCAGTACCAATCCTGGGCCTTTATCTGAAAAATCGATGTTATAGGTTGCGATGCGCAAGCTGTCAGCCGCCGCAGGCGCGGCCCACAACAGCAGGCTTAGGCAGGCGCCAAGGATGCAGCCGACTTGGCCCCATGTGCGGCGCGGGTTTGCACGATCAGTTCGGCAATCCGCAACAGGGCGATTCCGCGCAATATCAAACTGGATGGCAAAAAGGCCCATAATGTGATGATCCAAATCACGCTGTGCGGCGGCGCGGTTTCCAAGATGTCGGCATGACCAAAGGCAAGCTTGGACACAACTGGAACGATAAACGGCAGAATAAATCCAAGCAAGATATTCACGCGCCCATCGCGCGATAGGCGCAGCACCACGTCCGCGCCCGCCGTGGGGTCGAACATGGGCAGGTTCACCCACAGGTTCAGCGGCTTGCGCGGCGAGGGCCAGCCCCCCACCCGCACCACCATGGCAAACAGCGCCAGCCACGACAGGCCGGTCACATAGGCCAAACCCGCCACATTGCGCAAAACGTCCAGCCGCGCTGCGTCTGTATCGGTATTGGCCAACTGTAAAACCAGCCGCGCGGGGCTAAAGGGAAAATCCATCGCGCGGCCCACGATGCCGGCCAGTTCCACCGCGTGGGCCTGCAAGGGGGCGGGCAGGATTGTATCCGGCAAAGCAAAGCTTAGCGCCGCCAAGGTGGACGCCAGCATCGCAAAGCGCAGGCGGTTAAATGGGGCTGCGTCGCGAAATTCAATCAGGCTGGGAAAAGTTGCATTGTATTCGGCAAAGGTAATCACGCCGAGCAGAATCGCTGCAAATGTCACCATTTGCTGCGTATCTGCCGATACCTCGATCAACACCGCAGCAGGAAGGGCGACGATCGCCATCACCAAACCTGCCCGTACGATCGCGCCGAATAGCCGCGAAGTCACTGCCCTACATCCTTTTCAGTCGGGGCTGGTCGAATGCCAGCCTTGGGTTCCGATCTGTGGCCACATTATGGCCGCCTGCCTCATTCTTGCCCCATTTGTGCCAAGTTTAATCTCGCCTTGCAACAGCTTG
>CAMAWZ010000048.1 GCA_945861995.1 Pseudorhodobacter antarcticus | reverse complement strand
TGCTACATCCCCTCGTCCATCTGCCGCGCCATGCGCCGCCATGTCATGCAACTTACCATCATAGCATCGACTAAGGACGCCCAGCGCGCCAGATCACGCGATTCGCCCAAAAATTGCATCCGCGTCTCGCCCAAATCCACATCGAGTGGCGCATCGGGGTGCAGGGCATTCCACACTGCGCACTGCACCGCGCTGGCGCGCAGCGGCCACGCAATGGCAAAGCGCCACTGCTGCCCTGCGGTGCTGGCAGTAAATTCAGGCGTGGATGCATAGGTGCGGGCATAGATCACGCCGCCCGCCGCCTCGACCCCCACAAACCCCGCCGCCTGCATGGCCGCCTGCATCTTTTGCAGCATCACGCCACCAGCGCCTCGGCCCGTTTCAGATCAACCGATACCAATTGCGATACCCCCTGTTCGGCCATGGTCACGCCAAACAACCGATCCATCCGCGACATCGTTACCGCATGGTGGGTGATGATCAAAAACCGCGTTTCGGTGCGGCGCGTCATCTCGTCCAGCAAATCGCAAAACCGCGTGACGTTGGCATCATCCAGCGGCGCGTCCACCTCGTCCAGCACACATATTGGCGCGGGGTTGGCCAAGAACACGCCAAAGATCAGCGCCAGCGCGGTCAGCGTCTGCTCGCCCCCCGACAAAAGGCTAAGGGTAGACAGTTTCTTGCCCGGCGGTTGGCACATAATCTCTAGCCCCGCCTCTAGCGGGTCATCCGATTCCACCAGCAACAAACGCGCCTCGCCCCCGCCAAACAAATGGCTAAACAGCGTGGCAAAATTGGCGTTCACCTGATCGAAGGCCGTCAGCAGGCGCTCGCGCCCTTCGCGATTCAGGCTGCCAATGCCCGCCCGCAGTTTCTTGATGGCCTCTTCCAGATCCAGCTTTTCTTGCGCCAGTTGGTCATATTCGCCAGCGATGTCTTTGGCGTCTTCCTCGGCGCGCAGGTTGACCGCGCCCAGTGCTTCGCGCGCGCGCTTTAACCGCTGCACTTCGCTGTCCAAATGTTCGGCACTGTGCATTTTGTCGGGGTCGATCTTGAGCGTCTCCAAAAGCTGCCCTGGCGTGGCCCCTGCTTCTTCGGCAATCCGCTCGACCGCCAGCGTTACTGTTTCCACAGCGGCATCCACACGCGCCTCGGCCCGCGCGCGCATCTCGCGCGCCTCGCCCGCGCGGCGCTCGCAGTCGCGCTCGGCCTGAACGCCGCCCCGCAAGACCCCCTCGGCGGTGGACAGCGCATCTGCCGCCCGCGCGCGCCGCTTTTGCGCATCTTCAATCGCGCTGGCCATTTCGGCCCGCTTGGCAGCAATTTCGCTGGGCGCGTTAGATGCGCCGTGCAAGTCGCCCTCTGCCTCGGCTTTGCGGGTATCCAACTCGCCCATACGGCGCGCGGCGCTGTCCAGACGGCCCTTCCAACCTGAAAGTTCCTTAGCCGCATCTTGCGTACGGCGCACCCGCGCCTCGCCCTCGCGGCGCAGTTCTTCCTGCGCAGACCTGCGCGACATCATGGTAATGCGCGCGGCTTCAACGGCGATCTTCACCTCGTCCACCAAGGCGCGGGCGCTGCCTAAATCGGGCAAATCGCGCAGGGATGCAGCCGCCTCATCCAGCACCGCGCGGGCATCCGCCCCATCGTCCAAATGCCGCGACAAGGCCAGCAGCGCCGCCTCTTGCTTGCCTTGAGCGATGGATGTATCGGCTTCGGCGCGCGCACTGGCCCGTGCAGCAGTGCTGACGTGCCCGTCGGCCGCGCGGCGGGCATCGCGCACCAGCTGATCTGCGCGGGCCAATTCTACAAGCCGCGTTTGCAATGCTAAATGCGCCGCCGCAGCCGTAGCCAGATGCGTCTCAAGCACTGCCAAATCGGCGCGCGCCGCCGTTAGGCGGTTGCGCTGGATCAGCCGCTGCGCCGCCGCCGAGGGCGCGTCTTTGGCCGCAATGCGCAGCCCATCCCAGCGCAGCAAATCGCCCTCGCGCGTGACCAGCCGCTGCCCTGCGGCAAGCAGGGGCTGAAGCGCCGCGCCTTGCCCCGCCGCAACCAGCCCAATTTGCGCCAAACGCCGCGCCAGCACGGGCGGCGCGGTGACATGCTGCGCCAGCGGTTCAACCCCCGCAGGCAGGCGCGGCGCATCGATCAAATCGGGCAATCGCGCCCAGCCCGTCTGCCCGCCCGCGTCAATTTCAGGGCTGCGCAGATCTTCGGCCAGCGCTGCGCCCAGCGCCAATTCGTACCCCGCCGCCACAGTCAACATATCCAGCAGTTGCCCGCCCGTGCCGCCATCGCGTTCGACCAGCTTGGCCAAGGCGGCCACCTCGGCGCGCAGGGCGGCTGCCTCGCCCTCGGCCTCTGATTTCGCGGCCCGCGCCAGCGCTTCGCCCGTTTGCGCCGACGCGCGCGCCGCCTCAGCGGCCAGCAGCGTGGCCTCGGCCGCCTCGACCAAAGCCGCCGCATCCGATTGGGCCACTTGCGCCTGCGCAAAGGCTGCACTAGCAGCTGCCAAAGCGCCCTCGGCCAGCGTGGCCGCCTCGCGCGCGCGCGCGGCCTCTGCCTCGGCCCTGTCCACCCGCGCACGGCCATCGGCCGCAAGGCGCTGCGCCGATTGATGGCGCGCGGCAAGTCGGGCGGCATCCTCGGTCGCCTCGGCCAGCCGCGCCTCAATATCGGTCAAATGGCTTGACGCCTCGCGGGCCGCCTCGACGGTTTCAGCAAGCTTTCCTTCGTGCCCGTCATGGGCGCGGGTCAATTGGGCAATTTCCCATTCCAGCCGCGCGATGGTTTCCACCGCATCGCGGTTCAGCCCTGCTTCGCGCTCTGCGTCACGGGTCAGTTCCACAATCCGCGCGCGCAGACCTTCGATCACCTCACGCGCGCGCGCCTCTTGTTCGGCAAGTTGTCCCTGCTGCAAGGTAATGCGCTGCAAAATCGCCGCCGCAATCGCCTCTTCCTCGCGCAGGGGGGGCAGCACATCTTCCGCCGCCTCGCGCGCCTTCCCTGCCGCCCGCGCGGCGGCCTCGGCCTGCGACGCCTCAACCGTGCGTGCGCGCATCAGCGTTTCCGCCTCGGTGCGCGCTAGATCCGCCTCGCGCCAACGGCGGAACAAAAGCTGACCTTCGTTGCGGCGCAGCTCCTCGGCAATCTCGCGGTACCGCGCGGCCTGCTTGGCTTGGCGCTGCAACACCGACAACTGCTGAGCAAAGTTATCTAGCACATCATCCACGCGGGTCAGGTTTTGCTCTGCCCCTTGCAGTTTCAGCTCAGCCTCATGCCTGCGCGCATACAGTCCTGAAATCCCCGCCGCTTCCTCCAATATGCGCCGCCGCGCTTTGGGTTTGGCATTGATCAGTTCCGATATCTGCCCCTGCCGCACCAAGGCTGGGCTGTGCGAGCCTGTACTGGCATCGGCAAACAGCAATTGCACATCGCGCGCGCGCAACTCCTTGGCGTTCAGCTTATAGGCGCTGCCGGCATCCCGCGTAATCCGCCGCGTGATTTCCACGACATCCGCATCGTTAAACCCCGCAGGGGCAAGGCGATCTGAATTGTCCAGCACCAAGGACACTTCGGCAAAATGGCGCGCGCCGCGCGACGCTGCGCCATTAAAAATCACATCCTCCATCCCCGCCCCGCGCATGGCGGATGCGCGGTTCTCGCCCATCACCCAGCGCAGCGCCTCCAGCAGGTTCGATTTACCGCATCCATTTGGCCCTACAACCCCGGTGAGCCCATCATGGATGACCAAATCCGTGGGGTCGACGAAACTTTTGAAACCGTTGAGGCGAAGTTTGGTAAAACGCAAAGGGATGCCTTTGGGTTGATTCTGTGTAGACGATCATCGCCCCGCACCCCCACCCGAGTCAACGTCGACCCACCTGATATAGCTAATGGGGCGCTGTTATCCCCAAGATGTTGGGTTAACTTGCCAACGACCCGCTTCCTAACTCCCTAAATATCCTGGGGTGAGCGAAGCGGGGGGCAAAGCCCCCTTCTTTACCGCGCCAACTGCCCAGCAAAGGCCGCAATCACTGCGGCATAAACGTCCCGCTTAAACGGCACGATGCTGGCCAGCATTTCATCTGCCCCTATCCATTTCCACGCGGAAAATTCAGGGTGATCTGTCGCGATATTGACCTGCGCATCCGCCCCCAAATACCGCATCAGAACCCATTTTTGCCGCTGGCCGCGATACTTGCCGCCCCAGACGCGGCCCAGCAATTCGGGCGGCAAATCGTAATGCAGCCAGCCGCCCGTTTTGCCTAAGATTTGCACCAAATCGGCGGTGATGCCCGTTTCTTCCCATAGTTCGCGCAGCGCCGCCTCGCGCGGCTTTTCGCCGCGATCAATCCCGCCCTGGGGCATTTGCCATGCCCCGCTGGTGCTGTCCTTGCGCTGGCCTGCAAAGATCAGGCCAGCCTCATTGATCAGGCACACCCCCACACAGGGACGATACGGCAGCGGTTTCATCGCCCCCTACTCCTGCGGGGCCACGGCGTTCAGGCCGCGCAAAATGTCCACCGCATAGGCCAGCTGGTAATCCTCATCGCGCAGCTTGGCGGCTTCTTCGGTGCGCGCGCGTTCCTCTTCCAGCAGCTTAATCTCGTCTTGCGACATCGAATCATTGCTGATCGCGCCGCGCAGATCAGCTTCCGAGCGTTGCTGATCCGCCTCTTCTGCCGCCTGTGCCTCCACCCCTTCAACCGCTGGATCAACTGCGGGCTGGTTCACCACAATATCAGGCATCACGCCCAGCGATTGGATAGACCGCCCCGAAGGCGTGTAATAGCGCGATGTCGTCAGGCGCATTTGCCCGCCATCCTTCAGCGGCACCAGTGTTTGCACCGACCCTTTGCCAAAGCTTTTGGTGCCCACAACAATGGCGCGGCGATGATCTTGCAGCGCGCCTGCCACAATTTCCGATGCACTGGCCGAGCCGCCGTTGATCAGCACAACCATCGGCTTGCCCATGGCCAAATCGCCGGGGGTCGCATTTTCGCGGGTGCTGTCTGCCGCCTCGCGGCCGCGCGTGGACACGATCTCGCCCTTTTCCAAAAAGGCATCAGACACAAGGATCGACTGGTTCAATAGCCCGCCGGGATTGTTGCGCAGGTCAATGACAAAACCCGTCACCTTTTCCATCCCGCCAATTTCTTCCACAGATTTGGCAAGTTCTGCTTCCAGCCCCGAATAGGTCTGATCGCTGAAGGTGGTGATGCGCAGCACCGCCACATTGCCAACCACACGGCTGCGCACAGCGGTGATCTTGATCGTCTCGCGCGTCAGGGTCAAATCAAAGGGTTCGGCCACGTCCTCGCGCACCACGGTGATCACAATATCCGTGCCCACTTCGCCGCGCATTTTGTCAACCGCTTCGTCCAGCGTGATGCCCTGCACCGACTCGCCGTCGACATGAGTGATGAAATCGCCCGCCAAAATCCCTGCTTTGGCGGCTGGGGTGCCATCCATCGGCGAGATCACTTTGACAAAGCCTTCTTCTTGCGTGACCTCGATCCCCAGGCCGCCAAATTCGCCCCGCGTCTGCGTGTTCATATCGGCAGCGTCTTCGGCGTTTAGATAGCTTGAATGCGGGTCAAGCGAGGTCAGCATCCCATTGATCGCCGCTTCGATCAGCTTTTTGCTGTCAACTTCTTCTACATATTGCCCGCGAATGCGTTCGAATATGTCGCCGAACAGATCCAGCTGTTCAAACAGGTTGGATTCGGGGGCCGCCTCTTGCGCCATCAGCGGGCCTGCCATTTGGCTGGCGGCAAGCGCCCCTGCCAAAGTGCCGCCCAATGCCGCCATCACTAATTTTCTCATCGCCGTCCTCATCCTGTTGCCGCTTGGGGCGCTTTGGTTCTGTCTACAGCCCTTGCGCCGTGGCTGCAAACCAATCTGTTGGGTCGATCACATCTGCGCCATCGCGCAGTTCGATATACAGTGTTTCCGTCTCGCGCGCGGAAATCGCTTGATCGGTGCCGCCTTGTTTGGCCGGGGCCAGCAGATCGGCAGTATCATTAACCGCCCCCCCCATCAGGCCCAAGGCCGCCCCCTTGGCCACCACTTCGCCCACCTCACCGAAAACATCCCGAAGCCCTGCTATGACCAAAAGATAGCCATCCCCGGGTTCGATGATCATCACATTTCCGTAATCCAGCAGCGGGCCGCGATAGCGGATCGTCGCGGCCCAAGGCGCGGTGACCAAGGCTGCAGGGCGCGTGGCAATGGTCAGGCCAGGGCGGCCGACGCCGCGCGCGTCCAACTCGCCTGGCCGCAACAGCAAAGTGCCAAGGCTGGGCAAATCAAGGCTGCCTTTGGCGCTGGCAAAACCCGCCGTGGCGGCAGGGTCCAGCGCAAGCCCTGCGGCAAAGGCATCCAGCGTATCGGCGCTTTGCAGCAATTCTTTCAGCGCCTCTGGGTCTTCGGTAAAGCGGCGCGGCAAATCGGTGCGGTCAGCAATCGCGGTCGCAAGACTTGATCGCGCCTGCTGCGCAGCATCCAGCCCCCGCGTCAGCGTTTGCCCCGCTTGGCGCTGCACGATGCGCAAATCGGCCAATTCCTGCAACTGGGCGCGCAGTGCTTCTGCCTCAACCTGCAACGCTGGGGTCACTTCGGCCAGCATCATCCCTGCGCGCACAGAACCGATGGGGCCTGTGGGATGCAGCAGCAAAATCGGCGCAGGCTCAGCCTCGATCCGCGACAGAACGCCCAAGAGCTGGGCGATCTTGTCGCGCTGCGCCTCGAAGGCGGCGGTAAGCTCCCCCTCGCGCTGCTCGCTTTGGCGCAATGCCTCGCGCAGGGCGGCAAGCCCTGCCTCCTAGGCGCGGATGGTTTGGGTCAACGCTGTGATTTGATCTTTCCCGCCCTTTGCCGCGCCCAGCGCATCAACGGCAGCGGCCAGATCACCCGCCGCCTTTGCAGCATCTTCTGCCACGCCGGCCAGCGCCGGCGCGGGCAAGGAAAGCGCCGCGCAGATCGCTAGAACACAGGCGATGGCGCGCGCCAGCCTCATGGGGCGATCAGGCTTTCGCCCGTCATCTCGGGCGGCAAAGGCAGGCCCATCAACGCCAATACCGTAGGGGCCAAATCGGCCAGCCGCCCGCCTGTGCGCAACTGCGCCCCCACAGGCCCGCCCACCAGAATAACGGGCACGGGGTTGGTGGTATGGGCGGTGTGCGGCGCGCCCGTGATCGGGTCTACCATCATCTCGCAGTTGCCATGATCGGCGGTGACAATCATCGCCCCGCCCACGCCGTCCAATGCTGCCAGCGCGCGGCCCAGCCCTATATCCACCGCCTCGCAGGCGGCAATCGCGGCGGGCAGGCTGCCCGTATGCCCCACCATATCGGGGTTGGCGAAATTGACGACAATCAGATCATAGCGCGCCACAATCGCGGCCACCAAATGATCTGCCACCGCGCCCGCGCTCATTTCTGGCTGCAAATCATAAGTCGCCACGGATGGCGATTTGGGCATCGCGCGTTCTTCGCCTTCAAAGGGGACCTCGCGCCCGCCATTTAGGAAAAACGTCACATGAGGGTATTTTTCGGTTTCCGCCAAGCGAAACTGGCGCAGACCCTTGGCTGCCACCCATTCGCCCAGCGAATTGCGAATGTCGCGTTTTGGAAAGGCGGTCGACAGATAGGCATTATGCGCGCTGGAATATTCCACCATGCCAAGGCAGGCCGCCCAAGCGGGGCGCGGGCCTGTTTCAAATTCTTTGAAATCGGGGGCGGCCAGCGCCGCCATAATTTCGCGCGCACGGTCAGACCTGAAGTTTAGGCAAAACAGCCCGTCGCCACCCCGCGCGCCTGTGTAGCCTGCAATGACCGTGGGGGCCAAAAACTCATCCGTCTCGCCCTTGGCATAGCTGGCGTCAATCGCGGCCCTTGGGCTGGCGGCAGCCTCGCCTTGCGCCGAAACAATCGCATGATGCGCCCGCGCCACCCGATCCCAGCGGTTGTCGCGGTCCAGCGCCCAATAGCGGCCAATCACAGTGGCCACCGATGCCCCCACGGGCAGGCTATCGGTCAGCGTTTGCATAAATCCTAGGGCCGAGGATGGCGGCACATCGCGACCATCTGTGATGGCATGGATCACCACCTCTAGCCCCAGACCGACCAGCGCCCGCGCTGTGGCGATCATATGGCTGATATGGCCGTGCACCCCGCCGCTCGACACAACCCCCATCAAATGCGCCCGCCCGCCCTTGGCCTGAACCGCCGCTGCAAAGGCCAAAAGTTCAGCGTTTTGGGCAAAGCTGCCATCTTCGATGGCCAAATCAATCGCGCCCAAATCCATCGCCACCACGCGGCCCGCGCCGATATTGGTATGACCCACCTCGGAATTGCCCATCTGCCCGCGCGGCAAGCCCACATCGGGGCCAAAGGTGGTCAACGTGCTGTGCGGGCAACTGTCCCAAAGGCGATTGAAGTTTGGCACATTGGCCTGCGCGGGGGCGGATGTTTTGGGATCAGGGCCAATGCCCCAGCCATCCAAAATGCACAAAACAACGGGTTTGGGGTGGGATGCCGTGTGCGCCATGATCTGCCTCTTTTGCTTTTTGCCCTTGTACCCGTTTGCCAGCCCCCGCGCAATCTGCCCCTCTCAACTGGGAATTGCAGAAACGCTTGACAGACTGCTTTGGGCAGAGGCATGATTTTCGGGCGCAACATCCAAGTGGGGGCACTGCGCTGGTCTATACCGAATTTGGAAAACATATGCGCCTTTATGCACTCACCCTCTGCGCCGCCACGGCCTTTGCCGCAAGCGCCGTCATCGCCCAAGACAACCTAATCACCGCAAATCCCGATGCCATAGCCGCACAATTACAAGCGGCAGGCCTGAAAACAGAAATCGGCACAGACAGCGCAGGCGATCCTAGCATCACGTCCATTGCGGCCGATTCCAATTTTGAAGTTTATTTCTATGGCTGCACGGCGGGCAAAGATTGCCTCTCGGTGCAGATGAATGCCTGCTTTGACGCGCCAGAGGGCATCACATTCGAAGTGATCAATACTTGGAACTTTGATATGCGCTATGGCAAGGCCAGCTTGGACGACGCCAAAGACCCCTGCCTGAAAATGGATGTGGATTTAACCAAGGGCGTTGCCGCCTCGACGTTTCAAAGCAGCCTGAAAACTTGGGTCGAACTGCTAGGCCGCTTTCGCGCCGTTCTAACGGGATAATCGCGGCACAGCGCATTAAACTTCGGGCACGGGGCGGGGCTTGCCTTCCTCGTCAATGGCGACAAAGGTAAACAACCCTTCGGTCACCTTCTCGCGCGCCGACTTACCCGACGCTTGGCGGTTGCGCAAAACCCAAGCCTCAATTTGCAACCCCATCGACGTGCGGCCAATGCGGGCGATCTCGACATAGATGCACAAAACATCGCCTACCTTAACGGGGCGAATGAACTGCATCGCGTCAATCGCCACTGTCGCCACCCGCCCCTGCGCGCGGCTTGATGCCACAATCCCCGCCGCCATATCCATTTGGGACAGCACCCAGCCGCCAAAAATATCGCCGTTGGTGTTCACATCCCTCGGCATGGCAAGGGTGCGCAGGGTGAGTTCGCCTTTTGGGGTATCGGCTGGCGTATCGCTCATTCGTTTTCCCTAAGGATTGCGCCCGCCAAATACAGCGATCCGCAAATCAGCACGCGCGGATGGGGGTTTGCCGCCGCAATATCGGCCAAAGCCTCGGCCACCGATGGGGCGACAGTTGCATCCAGCCCTGCCGCGCTGGCCGCGGCAGCCGTGGCCTCGGCTGGCAAAGTGTTCACCTCGTTCGGAATAGACACCGCGCGCAGGGTTTTGGCATGGCCACGCAAGGGTTCCATATAACCGCGCACATCTTTGGTGTTCAGCATCCCGCAAATCAAATGCGTCTCGCGCGCGGGCAGACGGGCCAGCGTTGCGGCCACGGCCTCGCCACCCGCAGGGTTATGGCCGCCGTCCAGAAACAATTCGACCGAAGGGGCCAAATCCACCAGCGGCCCGCGGCGCAGGCGCTGCATCCGCGCGGGCCAAACGGCGCGGGTCACTGCCGCCTCGCAGGCCGCATCCCCCATGCCCAAATGCCGCAAAGCCGCCAGCGCCGCCCCTGCATTTTGCACCTGAAACGGGCCAAGCAGATTGGGCAAGGGCAAATCCAAAAGCCCGTTCTCATCTTGAAACACCAGCCGCCCCGCCTCCTCGCCGACGTGCCAATGTTGGCCATACGCCAGCACTGGCGCGCCAAGACGGGCGGCAACGCTTTCGATCACCTCTAGCCCCTCGGGCGACTGCGGGCCAACAATCACAGGCACCCCGCGTTTGATGATGCCCGCCTTTTCGCCCGCAATCGCGCCCACCGTATCGCCCAGAAATTGCTGATGATCCAGCGAGACAGGGGTAATGATCGACAGGCGCGGCGTGATGACATTGGTTGCATCCAGCCGCCCGCCAAGCCCCACCTCTAGCAGCGTGAAATCAGCAGGCTGGCGCGCAAAGGCCAAAAAGGCCGCGCAAGTGGTAATCTCGAAAAAGGTAATCTCGTCTGGCCCATTGGCCGTGACACATTCATCCAAAAGCGCGGTCAAACTGGGTTCAGAAATCAAATCCCCAGCCAAGCGAATACGCTCATGAAACCGCGCCAAATGCGGCGAGGTATAGGCGTGCGCGCTTTTCCCCGCCCCCTCTAGCCCCGCGCGGATCATCGCTTGTGTGCTGCCCTTGCCATTGGTGCCCGCAATGTGAATGGCGGGGGGAATGCGCAATTCGGGGTGGCCCAGCGCGTCCAGCAGGCGGTGCACGCGCCCCAAAGTCAGATCAATGACCTTTGGATGCAGCGTCATCATTCGCTGCAAAACGGCGTCAGACCCAGCGGTGCCGTATAAAGTCATGCCGTTAGCTCTTGCCCAATCACGCCCGGCGGGGGCAGATCGCCCTTGATCGCAGGGCTTTGCCGCATCAGCATCCGCAAAATGGTGATGAGTTCGTCGCGCATATCCTTGCGGTGTGTCACGCGGTCAAGCATCCCGTGATCCAGCAGATATTCGGCGCGTTGAAACCCTTCGGGCAGCTTTTCGCGGATGGTCTGCTCAATCACCCGCGCGCCTGCAAAACCGATCAGCGCGTTGGGTTCGGCAATTTGCACATCGCCCAACATGGCATAGCTGGCCGTCACCCCGCCCGTGGTGGGATGCGTCATCACCACAATATAGGGCAGCCCCGCCTCGCGCAGCATTTGCAGCGCCACCGTGGTGCGCGGCATTTGCATTAAGGAAAGCAGTCCCTCTTGCATGCGCGCCCCGCCAGATGCCGAG